>JADGHC010000088.1 GCA_019689655.1 Microbispora sp. | reverse complement strand
GGTGGCGGCACCGGCGGGTACATGGCGCCCATGCTACTGACATCCCAATTTTTCATGATCTGTCCGGATGTCCCCCGGCGCTGCGGGGGCGAGCACTTTCCGGTGCCGTACGGGGGCAGAGACCCGGCGCCGCGCGGGCACCTTCCGGCGGCAGCCCGGGACGCCTCCCGGCGCCACGCCGGCGTGAAGCACTCCCCTACGGCGCCGGACCCGGTCGCCGTCAACGAAAAACCCCAGACCGGAACACCGGTCTGGGGTTTTGGCTGGTGCGCCGCCAGGGACTCGAACCCCGGACCCGCTGATTAAGAGTCAGCTGCTCTAACCAACTGAGCTAGCGGCGCGAAGCGCTTAGAGGTTATCGCAGCCTCCGGAACAGTCCAAATCAGATTGGTCCGATTCGGGCTACAGTAGAACAACATTCGGTATGAGTGGTTGGGAGCGCGCATGTGGTTCGCCTCGCCCGACGAGGTCCGGGAGCGGCTGGCGGCCGCCGGTTACCTTGCCGCCGACGGCATCGCGACCTCGGTGTTCCTGGCGGGAGCGCTGGGCAAGCCGCTGCTGGCCGAGGGACCGGCTGGAGTGGGCAAGACCCAGCTCGCCAAGGCGGTGGCGCAGGCCACCGGCGCGCGCCTGATCCGCCTGCAGTGCTACGAGGGCCTGGACGAGGCGCGGGCGCTGTACGAGTGGAACTACAAAAAGCAGCTCCTGCGCATCCAGGCCGACGACGGCGCCTGGGACGACATCTTCTCCGAGGAGTTCCTGCTGGAGCGCCCGCTCCTGAAGGCGATCAGGAGCGCCGAGCCCACGGTGCTGCTCATCGACGAGACCGACAAGGCCGACGTCGAGGTCGAGGGGCTGCTGCTGGAGATCCTGTCCGACTACCAGGTCACGATCCCCGAGCTGGGCACGATCACCGCCGTGCGCCGGCCGTACGTCGTGCTGACCTCGAACGCGACCCGCGAGTTGTCGGAGGCGCTCAAGCGGCGCTGCCTGTATCTCCACCTCGACTACCCCACCCCCGAGCGGGAGCGCGACATCCTGCTCGCGCAGGTCCCCGGGCTGCCCGCGGGCATCGCCGACCGGCTCGCCCGTACGGTGGCCACGCTGCGCGCGCTGGAGCTGAAGAAGCCGCCCTCGATCGCGGAGACCGTCGACTGGGCGCGCACCCTGCTCGCGCTGGGCCGCGCCGAGCTGGACGAGGCGCTGATCGGCGAGACGCTGGGGGTGGTGCTCAAGCACAACTCCGACCAGGTGCGGGCCGCCAAGGAGCTGGGCCTGCCGTCCCCGTCATGACGACGCCCGCGTCCCTCGTGGACCGGCACGTGGGGTTCGTCCACGCGTTGCGGGCGGCCGGGCTGCCGGTCTCCCCGGCCGAGGGGCTGGACGCGGCCCGCGCGCTCATGGTGATCGACCTGGCCGAGCGGGAGACGCTGCGCGAGGCGTACGCCGCGACGCTGGTGAAGCGGCCCGCCCACCGGCCGGGGTTCGACATGCTCTTCGACCTGTGGTTCCCCCCGGTGACCGGTGAGCCCGCCGGCGATCCCGTCCCCGGGGACGCCGAGCTGCCCGAGCTGCGCGAGCGACTGGCGGAGCTGCTGACGGGCGACCCGGCCGATCCCGCGTTCGCGGAGTTCGCCCGGGCGATGGTCGGGCGGTTCGGGCGGGTCCCGGCGGCGCCGGGCAGGCAGTCGTGGTTCTCCTTCCCGGTGCTGCGGGCGCTGTCGCCCGAGACGCTGGTGGCCCGGATGCTCGCCGCGATGCTCGACGAACGCGGCGGCCTGCCGGAGAAGCTCGCCCGGCAGCACCTGTCCCGGACCATCGAGGCGTTCACGCAGGCCGTCGCCGCCGACGTACGCCGCAGGATCGCGGAGGAGTCGGGGATCGAGAAGATCGCCAGGTCGGCGGTCCGGCCGCCGATCGACCGGGTCGACTTCCTGCGCGCGACCAAGGAGGAGCTGGCCCTGCTGCGCCGGGAGGTCTACCCGCTGGCCCGCCGCCTGGCCACCCGGCTGTCGATCAGGCAGCGGCGGGGACGGCGCGGCCGGCTCGACTTCCGGCGCACCGTGCGTGCCTCCCTGTCCACGGGCGGGGTGCCGCTCACCACCTGCCTGCGCCCGCCCCGCCCGCACCGGCCCGAACTGGTCGTGCTGTGCGACGCCAGCGACTCGGTTTCGGCGTTCTCGCACTTCACGCTGTTGCTGACGTTCGCGCTGCGGGAGCAGTTCACCAAGGTGCGGGCGTTCGCGTTCGTGGACACGGCGGACGAGATCACGGACCTGTTCGCGCCGGGCGCGGACGTGCTGGACGCCATCGGCCGCCTGACCGAGGAGGCCGACATCGTCAGGTTCGGCCGCACCGACTACGGCCGCGTCTTCGAGCGCTTCGCCGAGCGCTTCCCCGACGCGGTCGGTCCCCGTACGTCGCTGCTGATCCTGGGCGACGCCCGGTCGAACTACCAGGCCCCGGCGCTGGACGCGCTGAAGCGGCTGGCCGGCCGGGCCAGGCACGCCTACTGGCTCAACCCGGAGCCGCGGGCCCAGTGGGACACCGGGGACTCCCTGGCCGCGTCGTACGGCGCGGTCGTCCCCATGCACGAGTGCCGCAACGTCGCCCAGCTCGCCGCCTTCGTCGAGACGCTGGCCTGAATCGATACCCTTCGCCCGAATCGATTCCGGCCCGTCGTCTCCGGCGGATCAGACCATGCGGCGCAGGATGCGGGCCGCCGTACGGGCCAGCAGTTCGATCTGCTCCTCGGTGAACTTGCCGGACCCGTGTGAGCGGATCCATCCGGCCACCTTGCGCGGGTAGGCGACGGTCAGCCCTTCCCCGTGCAGCACGCCGCCCCTGGCCTTGATCTTCCCGCCGTGCACGGCGAGCACCGGGGCGATCGAGACCTCGATGCCGGTCTCCTTGCTCAGCAGCGCGGCCATCGACCCCGCGGCGGAGATGAGGCCCTTGGCGACCGATGTGCCGAACTTCTCGTCGAAGAACAAGCGCTCGCCGTACCGCGCGATCAGGGTGTCGGGCGACCACGCCTCGTTGTCCACGATCCAGATGCCGCCCGGCCCGATGACGAGGTGGTCGATCGACGCCTCGCCGGGCACGGCCCGTCCGTCCATCACCCGGTAGCCGTGCCGTCCCAGCCGGAAACGCAGCAGCCGTCCGGTCCGTACCTCGCCGCGGCGCTTGCCCCGCCATACGGCGGTACGCTCGTGCAGGCGCCAGCAGATGAACAGGTGGGTGCCGCCCGCGAGGACGCCCAGCCCGAGGCCGGCGGTGATGACGTTCAGCCCGAGCCGGGGGGCCAGCAGCGTGCCGGCGATGAACCCGGCGACGGCGATGGCGGCCCGCACGCGGATGCGGTTCTTCCGCCCGGCGAACCAGAACGTCTCGTACAGGTTCTGCGGCGAGGCGCCGGTGAACTTCTCGTCCTGCGGGACGTAGATTGACCCGTTGGGCACGCGAACCCCCCACACTAGGCATGCGGTTTTCTCCGGGATACCCGAGCGGGAATCCCAACCCTCCTAAGGTGAGGGAAGTAACGCAGTTACGCCAGTGCCGACGCTTAACCGACCAGTCGGTATGCTTGACCGGAGAGATGAAGGAGGTCGGCATGGCCCGCCGCGTAACGGGGGATCGCGCGAACGGGGAGCACTCCGCGAACGGGTCCGTGGAGGAGCCGGTACGGCAGCGCCTGCTCGCCGAGGCCACCCGGCTGTTCGCCGAGCGGGGTTTCGAGAGCACGTCGGTGCAGGAGATCGTCGCCGCGGCCGGCGTCACCAAGGGCGCCATGTACCACTACTTCGATTCCAAGGACGACCTGCTCCACGAGATCTACGCCCGGGTGCTGCGCATGCAGATGGAGCGCCTCAACCGGTTCGCCGACGCGGAGGGCCCGGTGGCCGAGCGGCTGCACGCCGCCGCCCTGGACGTGGTGGTGACCACGGTCGACAACCTGGACGACTCCAAGATCTTCTTCAGGTCGATGCACCAGCTCGCGCCGGAGACGTACAAGAGCGTGCGGGCCGAGCGGCGGCGCTACCACGAGCGGTTCCGCGAGCTCGTGGCCGAGGGGCAGCGCACCGGCGTCTTCCGCGACGACATCCCGGCCGAGATGGTGGTCGACTTCTTCTTCGGCTCGGTCCACCACCTCGGCACCTGGTATCACCCGGAGGGCCCGCTGTCCGGCCAGGAGGTCGGCCGCCACTTCGCCGACCTCCTGCTCCGCTCGCTGCGGCCCTGATTACACCGGAGCCGGGAGGTCCGCCGGGCCGGCCAGCGCCTCGCGGTGGTCGCCCGGCGTGCCCAGCGCGATCTGGTCGGCCTTGGCCCGCTTCAGGTACAGGTGCGCCGGGTGCTCCCAGGTCATCCCGATGCCGCCGTGGAGCTGCACGCACTCCTCCGCGGCATGCACCGCCACCACCCCGCAGTGGGCCTGCGCGACCGCGACGGCCACCGCCGCGTCGTCGCCGAGCGGCCCCGCCGCCGGGGCCTCCGCCAGGTGGGCCGCCGCGTTGCGGGCCGCCGCCCGGGCCCCCACGACCTCCAGCCACAGGTCGGCCAGCCGGTGCTTGACCGCCTGGAACGACCCCACCGGCCGGGCGAACTGCTTGCGCTCCTTCACGTACGCGACCGTCGTGGTCAGGCACCACTCGGCGACGCCGAGCTGTTCGGAGGCGAGCAGTCCGGCGCCGCGCGCCAGGGCCTCCCACACCCACGGCAGCTCCAGCCCGTCCGCCCGCGCGACGATCCGCGCCGGGGCCGACGCGAACTCGACCGTCGCGATGGGCCGGGTCAAATCGAGCGAGGTGACCGTCGTCACCCGGACGGCCCCCTCGGCGCTCCCCCGGACGGCGGACGACGCGTCGACCGCGCACAGTCCCACGCCGTGCGACAGCCGTACCGGGACGAGCAGCACGTCGGCGGCCTCCGCGCCGATCACCCCGGTGACCGTGCCGGTCACCGTGCCGTCCTCGCCCAGGGACGCCGCCGGGGCGGGCGGCGCGTACGGCGAGGCGGCGAACGACACCGCCAGCGCGGCCGTCGCCTCCCCGGAGGCCAGCCGTCCCAGCAGCTCGCCGGCCACCTGCCCGCCCGCCACCAGCAGGGCCTGGGTGGCGAGCACGGCGCTGCTGAGGAACGGCACGGGCGCCACGGCGCGGCCCAGCTCCTCCAGCACGACGGCGGCCTCGCGGGCCGACGCCCCGGCGCCGCCGAACTCCTCGGGGATCAGCAGCCCGGCCACCCCGATGTCGCGGGCCAGCGCCTTCCACAGCTCCGCGTCGTACGGCACGCCGCCCGCGGCGGCCGAGTCGGCGCGGGCGAGGACGGCGGACGGCGGGCAGGTGTCGGCGAGCAGGCCGCGCACGGCGGCCCGCAGCTCCTCCTCCACGTCCGTGTACAGCAGCGTCATCGGGGGAGGTCCTTCCAGGCGACGTCCTTGTCGGCGCGCGGCTCGGCGGGCAGGCCGAGCACGCGTTCGGCGATGATGTTCCGCAGGATCTCGGAGGTGCCGCCCTCGATCGAGTTGCCTTTGGCCCGCAGGTAGCGGTATCCCGCCTCGCGGCCGACGAAGTCGACCGTCTCGGGCCGGCGGAACGTCCAGTCGTCGTAGGCCAGGCCGTCCTCGCGCAGCAGCTCGACCTCCAGGCCGGACAGCTCCTGGTGCAGCCGGGCGAAGGCCAGCTTCATGGCCGATCCCTCCGGCCCGGGATGCCCGGCGGCGAGCTGCTCGCGCAGCCGCACCCCCGTCAGGCGCATGACCTCCGCGTCCACCCAGAGCTTGAGCAGCCGCTGGTGCAGTTCGTGGGTGCGCAGCTCCGGGCGGGACCGCCAGGTCTCGGCGACGACGCCCATCATCGTGCGGCGCGTGGGGGTGCCGCCGATCGCGACCCGTTCGTTCATGAGGGTGGTCTGCGCGACCCGCCAGCCGTCGCCCACCTCGCCCAGCCGCAGCGTGTCCGGCAGCCGCACCCCGGTCAGGAAGACCTCGTTGAACTCGGCCTCCCCGGTGATCTGGCGCAGCGGGCGCACCTCGACGCCGGGCGCGTGCATGTCGCATACGAAGTAGGTCAGCCCGCGGTGCTTGGGCACGTCCGGGTCGGTGCGGGCCACGAGGATGCCCCAGCGGGCCAGGTGCGCGCTGGACGTCCACACCTTCTGGCCGTCCACCACCCACTCGTCGCCCTCGCGTACGGCACGGGTGGCCAGCGAGGCGAGGTCGGAGCCGGCGCCGGGCTCGCTGAACAGCTGGCACCACACCTCCTCGCCCGTCCACAGCGGCCGCAGGAACCGCTTCTTCTGCTCCTCGGTGCCGAAGGCGAGGATCGTCGGGGCGGCCATGCCGAGGCCGATGCCGATCCGGCCGGGCCGGTTGTCGGGCGTGCCCTTCAGCTCCCGCTCGACCACGGCCTGCAGCTCGCGGGGCGCGCCGAGCCCGCCGAGGCCCTCGGGGAAGTGCACCCAGGCCAGCCCGGCGTCGAACCTCGCCCGCAGGAACTCCAGGCGGTCCATGGCCGCCGGGTCGTGTTCCGCGAGGAAGGCCCGGGCGCGCTCCGCGACCGACGCTTCATCCCATGCCACGCGATCACCCCATGTATTTCTTGAGCTCGCGGTAGGCCAGCGACCGCTTGTGCACCTCGTCGGGGCCGTCGGCGAACCGCAGCGACCGTGCGCCCGCCCACAGCGCCGCCAGCGGGAAGTCCTGGCTGAGCCCGCCCGCGCCGTGCGCCTGGATGGCCTTGTCCAAGATCCACTCTACGGTGGCCGGGGCGGCGATCTTGATGGCCTGGATCTCGGTGTGCGCGCCCTTGTTGCCGACCGTGTCCATCAGCCAGGCCGTCTTCAGCACCAGCAGGCGCAGTTGCTCGATGCGCACCCGCGACTCGGCGATCCAGTCCTGGATCACCCCCTGGCGGGCCAGCGGCGTGCCGAACGCCTCCCGCGACAGCACCCGGCGGCACATCAGCTCCACCGCCCGCTCGGCCATGCCGATGAGCCGCATGCAGTGGTGGATGCGTCCCGGCCCGAGCCGCGCCTGGGCGATGGCGAAGCCGCCGCCCTCCTCGCCGATGAGGTTGTCCACCGGCACCCGTACGTCTTCGAACACCACCTCGGCGTGGCCGCCGTGGTCGGCGTCGTCGTAGCCGAAGACCGTCATGCCGCGCCGTACGGTGACACCGGGGGTGTCGCGCGGGACGAGCACCATGCTCTGCCGGCGGTGCTTGGGCGCCTCGGGGTCGGTCTTGCCCATCACGATGAAGACCTTGCAGTTCGGGTTCATCGCGCCGGTGATGAACCACTTGCGGCCGTTGATGACGTACTCCCCGCCGTCCCTCCTGATGGAGGTGGCGATGTTCGTCGCGTCGGAGGAGGCCACCTCGGGCTCGGTCATCGCGAAGGCCGACCTGATCTCGCCGGCCAGCAGCGGCTCCAGGTATTCCTTGCGCTGCCACTCGCTGCCGAACTCCGCCAGCACCTCCATGTTGCCGGTGTCGGGGGCGGCGCAGTTCGTGGCGGGCGGCGCGATGGCCGGCGACCTGCCCATGATCTCGGCGAGCGGCGCGTACTGGAGGTTGGTCAGCCCCGCGCCCCGCTCCCCCGGCAGGAAGAGGTTCCACAGCCCGCGCGAGCGGGCCTCGGCCTTGAGGTCTTCCAGCATCGGCGGCGGGCCCCAGGCGCCGGCGGCCCGCATCCGCGCCGCCTGCTCGTGGAAGGCGTGCTCGGCCGGGTAGACGCACTCGTCCATGAACTCCAGCAGCCGCCCGCGGTAGCGGTTCGTGGTCGCATCGAACGCGAAGTCCATCAGACCTCCATGAGCCCGCGGGCGACGATCGGGGCGACCTGGTCGCCCACCTCGGCGAAGCCGTCCCCCACCGTGAGCCCCTTGGTGTAACGGAAGTGAATGCCCTCGGCGATCACCGCGAGCTTGAAGCAGGCGAGGCCGACGTACCAGCCGAGCCGGGACGGGTCGCGGCCGGACGCCTCGGCGTAGTGCGCGGCGAGCTCCGCGGCGGGCGGCGCCTCACCGGCGACGTCCCGGTCGAGCACGGAGACCTCGCCGTACAGGAGGAACAGCGCGAGGTCGGTGAGGGGGTCGCCGAGCGTGGACATCTCCCAGTCGAGCACCGCCCGCACCTTGCCGTCCGCGATGAGCGTGTTGCCCAGCTTGAAGTCGCCGTGCACGATCGCGGGCTCGCCCGAGGCGGGCACGTCGCGAGTGAGCCTCTCGTAGAGTTCGTCGATGCCGGGCACCTCCCGGCTGCGCGAGGCGTCGAGCTGCCGCTTCCACCGGGCGACCTGCCGCTCCAGGAAGCCGTCGGGCTTGCCGAAGTCGCCGAGGCCCACGCTCTCGGGGGCGATCGAGTGGAGCGCGGCCAGCACGTCCACCAGCCCGTGCGCGAGATCCGGGGTGAGCGGCGGCTGCCCACCCTCGACGTGCTCCATCACGTAGAAGGGCGCGCCGACGACCTCGGGGTCCCGGCACAGGTGGTAGGTGCGCGGCACCGGGACGCCGGTGTCCCGCAGGGCGCTCATGACCCGGTATTCGCGGCCCATGTCATGCGCCGTCGCCAGGACGTGCCCGAGGGGCGGCCGGCGCACGACGTACGTCCGCTCGCCGTCCCCGACGACGTACGTCAGGTTGGACTTGCCTCCCGCGATCAGCTCGGCGGTGAGCGGCCCTTCGGTCAGTCCCTCACGCCGTAGGTGCTCGGCGAGGCGGGTGAGGTCGAGGCCGGGCGGGTCAGCGTTCACGGCGTCAGCATACCGACCAGCCGGTATGCTGTCGACAACGTGAAGTGGTCGCGGCGGATCGGGCCCGAGTGGCCATCGGCTCGCGCGGCAGGCCGCCGTTAACGTCGGCCGCATGACCGCGAAGTTGCCCGCGCCGGCCGTGCTCGACGGCCGGGTCGTACGCCTTGAGCCGCTCACCCCCGCGCACGTGCCCGATCTGTTCGCCGTGGCACAGGACCCGGAGATCTGGCTGCACCGGCCGGAGCCCATGCCCGAAACCGAAGAGGACATGCGCCGCCTGGTGAACAAGCTGTGCGGCGACCCGCACACCACCCAGTTCGCGGTGATCTTCAAGGAGACCGGCCGGGCGATCGGCTCGACCGGCTACTGGGAGGTCAGCGGCTTCGACGAGAGCGTGGAGATCGGCTCCACCTGGTACGGCAGTGCCTACTGGCGCACCGCCGTCAACACCGAGTGCAAGGTCCTGCTGCTCGACCACGCCTTCTCCTTGGGGTTCGTCCGCGTGGTGCTGAAGACCGACATCCGCAACCTGCGGTCGCAGGCGGCCATCGAGCGCATCGGCGGGGTGCGGGAGGGCGTGCTCCGCCGGCAGTACCTCCGCCGGGACGGCACCTGGCGCGACAGCCCCTACTACTCGATCCTCGACGACGAGTGGCCCGCCCACCGCGCCCGCCTGCTGGCCCCCCGGCAATGACACCACCCGTCGTCCGCACAGGGGGTTGAGCCCGACGGACGACGGCGGAGGGACACGGCATGGGCAGGCAAGGCCGCCGCGAGCGATGCGGGAGCCCCGGGGAGGACCTGCGCCCGGGGCTTCCGGCACGGGACGCTTCGGCGGGGCTCACCTGCCGGAGACGACGCGGATCAGCTCCCGGAAGGCGGCGCCGAGCTCTTCGAGGGTCGGCACCTCCCCCGCCCCCACGACCGCGTCGAACAGCAGCCCTTCGATATAGGCGACCATCTGCCGGCCGTGCCGCACCGGATCGGGCGAGCCGGCGGCGGTCAGCGCCGCGATGACCCGCTCCCGGATCCCGCGCCCCACCTCGTCGTATATCTTGCGCAGCTCGGGTCGCCGGCTCGCCTCCAGCGCGAGCTCGTATCGCGCGATCGTGACCTCGCGGTGCACGGTGATCGCCGCGTGCACCGTCCTCGCCAGCAGGTCCGCGAGCCGGGCCACCTCGCCCGCGCCCTCGGGCATTTCGCCCCCGGGATGCATCGCGGCGGCGTACACGGCCTGTTCGCGCTCGGTGAGCCGGGCCAGCGCGAGCTCCAGCAGCGCCGCCCGGGTGCGCGCGTGGTTGGAGGTGGAGCCCGGCGGCAGCCCCGCGGCCTCGTCCACCGCCCGATGGGTGAGGCCGCGCATCCCCCGCTCGGCGCTGGTCGGCATCCTCGCCGGACGCCTGCCGCACGGCGCCCTTCGGGTCAACACCACGGTCGAGTCCGTCGACCCCGCGACCGGCCGCGTCGTCGTGGCGGGCACGGCGGAGACGTTCGAGGCGGACCTCGTCGTGGCGGCCGACGGGATCTGGTCGCGGACCCGCTCGGCGCTGTTCCCCGGGCATCCCGCACCGGTCTACGCGGGTGTGACGAGCTGGCGGGCGATCGTGCCGCTGCCCGGCCTGACGGGAGCGTCGGAGACCTGGGGGCGCGGGCTGGTCTTCGGGGTCATGCCGCTCGCGGGCGGTCAGGTGTACTGCTACGCCACCGCGGCGGTCCCGCCTGGCCTGCGCGCGGCGGACGAGCGGGACGAACTGCGCCGGTTGTTCGGCCGCTGGCACGACCCGATCCCGGCGCTGCTGGACGCCGCCGACCCCGCGGCCGTGCTCCGCCACGACATCCACAGCCTCGACATCCCGCTGCCCGCCTTCCACACGGGACGGGTCGCGCTGCTGGGCGACGCGGCCCACCCCATGACCCCCAACCTCGGGCAGGGGGCCTGCCAGGCCATGGAGGACGCCGTCGTGCTCGCCGGCCGGGTCTTCCCCGGCCGCGATCCGGCCGCGGGGCTGGCCGCCTACAGCCGGGAACGGCTGGCGCGGACGACGCCGATCGTGCGACGGTCGCGGGCGATCGGCCGGCTCACCCGGTGGCGCAACCCGCTGGCCGTGGCGCTGCGCGACGGCGCGATGCGGGCGGCGGGCCGGTTGGGGCCCAACGTCGCGCTGCGTCAGGGTGATCGGGTCTTCACCTGGGCGCCCTGAGATCCGGAGGTCAGGCCGCCTCGGGGGCGGACACCGCATCGCCGATCCCGTCCGGCCCGGCCGGTGCGGCGGCGCGCGCGGAATGGTCGGGGGCGAGCCGGCCGAGCGTGATCGTCCCCACGATCAGCAGGGCTGCCGCGAGCAGCGCGGGGATCACCTTGCCCGCCCCCGTGGGCAGCGACTCTCCCAGCAGCACGGCCCCGGCGGTGACCGAGGTGATGGGGTCGACGACCTGGACCCCGGCGTAGGCGATGCCGAAGTAGCCCACGGCGTACGACTTCTGCAGCAGCACCACGGCGCAGACCAGCAGCACCGGGATGGCCAGGGTGAACCAGTGGACCAGGCGGCCGAGGTCCCCGTCGAGCCCGCCGCCGACGACCCGGACGAACGTGGACACGGTCGCGGTGACCGTCCCGGCGCCGACGGCCATCATCAGCGCCTTCGCCGGCCCCCGGAGCCACCGGGCGACGGTGAAGGTGACCGCGACCACCAGGCCGACGCACCCGATCAGGGCCAGGGCGTCCGCGTCCGGCAAGACGGGGGGCACGTTGTGCGCGGGGACCAGCAGCATCAGGCCGAACAGGCCCACCGCCACGGCGATCGACCCGGCGATCTCGGCCCGGCGCGGGCGCCTGCCGTGCAGGGTCGCCGCGAGCGGCACCGCGAACACCAACGTCGTCACGCTCACGGGCTGGACGACGACCAGCGGGGCCAGGCTGAGCGCCACGGCGTGCAGGGACGCCCCGGTGAAGCCGATGACCCCGCCGATCCACCAGCGGGGTCTTCTGACGAGGGCGAGCGTCGCCCCCTCGTTCACCGCTTCGAACTGCTGCAGCGCCGCGCCCAGGGCGTACCCCAGCGCGCCGACGAGGGCGATGACCACACCCACCCAGGTCATGCGCGCCCGCCAGTGTCGTGAGAAGTCACCACGCAAGCTTAGTGGGACTCCGCACGCGTCCCGGGACTCCACGCCACACAGGCGGCGTTCCGGGCACGGGCCCGCGACCCGCCCGGCCGGCGCGCTAGGACCTCTCCGGGCACACGCAGAACAGGTGGCCCTCCGGGTCGGCGAGCACCACCCAGTCGCCGGGCTGGAACTCGGGCTTGGTGGCCCCGAGCGCGATGTACTCCTCCACCGCCTCGGCCACGTCGGGCACCCGGAAGTCGAGGTGGAACTGCTTGTCGGGGCCGGGCCAGGAAGGGGCCTTCCGGTCGGGCACGCGCTGGAAGAAGATGCTGATCGTGCCGTCGCCGATCCCCGCGTACTCCTCCTCGGCGTACTGCACGGGGAACCCGGTGATCCGGGAGTAGAACTCGGCGAGCTTCTTGGGCTCGGCGCAGTCGATGGTCACGGCGATGAGCTTCGCGATCGTTGTCATGGCCGCCATGCTGCCGCCCATACCTGTCAGGGAGTGTCAGGTAGGCGCACCGGGGAAATCGGCGGCGATAGTGGGACCATGAACCGGGCATGCGGAACCAGTCCGGCAAGCGACTCGTTGGAGCGGATGTGGCACGGGTAGGCGAATGGATCAGGCGACTCCTGGAGAAACCGGGGAGCCTCGATCTGGCCCCCTTCCAGCGGGTCGTGGCCGCGGCGGGCGAGCTGGAGGACGAGGTCGCACGGCGCGCGGACCTGTGCCCGGCGGCCGTCGATCCCGCCTGGGTCGGCTCCGCCGATTTCTGCGCGGTGATGCGGGAGGCCGCCCGCCGCGCGCTCGGCCAGCGGCCGTACGACGTGCAGCTCGTGGGCATGCTCGCCATGCTGGACGGCCACGTGGTGCAGATGGCCACCGGCGAGGGCAAGACGCTCGTCGGCGCTCTGGCGGCGGCCGGGTTCGCGCTGCGCGGCCATCGGGTCCACGTGGTCTCGGTCAACGACTACCTGGCCCGCCGCGACGCCGAGTGGATGGGCCCGCTGTACGGGACGCTGGGCCTGACGGCCGGGTGGATCGCCGAGGCCTCCACCCCCGGGGAGCGCCGGCAGGCGTACGCGTGCGACGTCACCTACGGCGCCGTCAGCGAGCTGGGGTTCGACGTGCTGCGTGACCGCCTGTGCACCGACCCGGCCGAGCTGGTCGTGCCCGCCCCCGAGGTGGCGCTGGTGGACGAGGCCGATTCGGTCCTGGTGGACGAGGCCCGCGTGCCGCTCGTGCTGGCCGGCGCGGCCGAGCCGGGCACGGCCCTGCCCGAGATGGCGGCCCTCGTACGGCGGCTGTCGCGCGGCTACCACTACACCGTCGACGAGGAGGGGCGCAGCGTCTTCCTCACCCCCAAGGGCACCGACACGGTCGAGAAGGCGCTGGGGATCGACCTCTACGAGCACCCCGGCGTGGTGACCCAGGTCAACCTCGCGCTGCACGCCCACGCGCTGCTCACCCGGGACGTCGACTACATCGTCAGGGACGGCCGGGTCCATCTGATCAACACCTCGCGCGGCCGGGTCGCGATGCTGCAGCGCTGGCCGGACGGGCTCCAGGCGGCCGTGGAGGCCAAGGAGCACCTGCCGGCGTCCGAGACGGGCGAGATCCTCGACTCGATCACCGTGCAGAGCCTCATCCGCCGCTATCCGCGGGTGTGCGGCATGACGGGCACCGCGATCGCCGTGGCCGAGCGGCTACGCGAGTTCTACGACCTCAAGGTCGCGGTCATCCCGACCAACAAGCCGTGCGTACGGGTGGACGAGCCCGACCGGATCTTCGCCACGCTGGAGGACAAGGAACGGGCGCTGCTGGAGGAGATCGAGACCCGGCACGCCACCGGACAGCCGATCCTCGTCGGCACGCTCGACGTCGCCGAGTCCGAACGCCTGGCCGAGGCGCTGCGGGCCAGGGGGCTGGACGTGGCCGTGCTCAACGCGAAGAACGACGCCGAGGAGGCGCAGATCATCGCGAAGGCCGGCCGGCGCGGCGCGATCACGGTCTCCACTCAGATGGCCGGGCGGGGCACCGACATCCGCCTGGGGGCGGGCGACCCGGACGAGGAGAAGGAGGTCGCCGCGCTCGGCGGGCTGTACGTCATCGGCACCGGCAGGCACGAAAGCAGCAGGCTGGACGACCAGCTCCGGGGCCGCGCCGGGCGGCAGGGCGACCCCGGCGGCTCGGTGTTCTTCGTCAGCGGCGAGGACGCGCTGCTCACCGCGTACGCGCCCGGCCAGGCGCTGCCCCCGGCCGACCGGGACGGCGTCGTACGGCACGGGGACGCCGCCGCGCTGGTGGCGCACGCGCAGCGCGTGGCCGAGGGCGTCAACCTGGAGATCCACCGCAACACCTGGCGCTACACGAGGGTGCAGGAGCGCCAGCGGGCGGAGGTGCTGGAGCAGCGCGACCGCGTGCTGCACGGCGACACCGGGGCGCGGGCCCTGCGACGGGCCTGCCCGGAGCGCTACCGCGAGCTGTGCGAGGCGGCGGGCGAGGAGGCGGTCGAGCGGGCCGCCCGGCAGATCGTGCTGTATCACCTCGACCACTGCTGGACCGAGCACCTCGGCTTCCTCGCCGACCTGCGCGAGGGCATCCACCTGCGGGCCCTGGGGCGGCTGAACCCGCTCGAGGAGTTCGACCGCGAGGCCGTTCCGGCCTACCGCGCGATGCTGGAGGAGGTCGAGCGGCGTTCCAAGGAGACCTTCGAGAAGGCCGACATCACCCGCGACCTCGCGGAGCAGGGTCTCAAGCGGCCCACCGCCACCTGGACCTACCTGGTGCAGGACAACCCGTTCGGGTCGGAGTGGGACCGGGTGCTGAGCCGCGTGGCCGCGGCGCTCAAGCGCCGCAGGCGCTAGCCGGCGGCGCTACGGCTCGCGGTGGCGGCCCGTCTCGTGCGACGTCCCGCGGGCGGGGCGGCTCAGCACGGCCTTCACGCCCACGGCGACGACCGCGCACACCACGACCGCGACCGTGAGGGCGGGAACGGCCGCCTCGTCGGGCTGCCCGTCCACGGCCGACACCGGGGTGAAGGCCGGTGAGGTCGCCGCGTGGCCGGTCTTCCGCGCAGCCTTCACGGCGTCCGTGACGGCCCGTGGGGAGCCCGTGGCCGCGGGGGGCGCGCCGCTCGTCGTTCCCGCCGCACGAGACGTCCCGGCCACGTCCCGTGTGTCCGCGGGCGCCGGCGAGGCCGGGTCGTCCGCCGTCGCGGACGGCGGGGCCACGGACGCGGGGCTCTCCTTCACGCCGGGCGCCGCGGCGTACGGCGTGGCGGAAGCGGCGGAGGGAGCCGGAGACGCGGTGGGGCAG
>JADGHC010000087.1 GCA_019689655.1 Microbispora sp. | reverse complement strand
CAAGAAGCCGCCAGTGCCGCAACAGGGGGCAAGGACCGTCTCATCGTCCTGCGGGTCAAGAATGTCGACCATGAACTCGACGGCGTTGCGCGGGGTGAAATACTGCCCACGGTCACCCCGCAGGTTGGTGCCGACCAACTCCTGGTAGGCCAGCCCCTTGACGTCGGCCTCGGTCCCGCTCAGGTTGTAGGAGCCGAGCTCGCCCACGATGAACGCGATGGCGCGGTCAGACAGAGTGATCTTGTCACGGGCGCTGAAGACGTCGTATTCCTTCTTCACCGCGTCGAAAAGCTGCAGCACGCGCTCCCTGATGGCCTTACGACCCGCTTCGTCGTTGTGCTCGCGGGGCAACGCGTAGAACTCAGGTGGAGTGCCGTTCCTGCGGCTCACCTTCTCATCGTGCATTTTGGCGAAGAGCAGGTAGAGGAACTGCCAGAACGCCGCATCTTTCGGCATGCCCTCGTTACCGTGGATGTAGTTGTGGCAACGGCGGAACGCCGTCTTGAGGGCCCCTGCCTCACCCAGCCGGAACCGGCCGACGGACGGGCGGGCGCCGCTCAGTTCCTCGTCGCTCTCATCGGCGACAGGCCAATAGGGAAGCTGCTCGAAGGTCGCACCGAACCTGCTAGTGGACTTGTAGAGGAAAAACTGATCCACCCCATTGGTCCACATGCCATAGCGCAGCTTCGGGGTGTCTTCAGCGCCGAGTAGCTCTTCCAGATCTTCCAGGTCCTTGGCCGCCTGCTGGAAGGTGCGGAGCTTGGTGACACTGCGCCCAAGCTTCGGCTGCGGCCTGCACACAACAACTCGACGCAAGTTATCGAGGGTGTGCGGCTTGCCGTGCTCAAAAATGGCGATGTCGGCCTTCTTAGTAGCCCGACGCTTGCCAACCACGTCTACCGGAATCGGGTAATCCCGCTCCATGTCTTCGACAGGGATGCGGTACTCGTAGGCGAGGGCCAGCGCCACGGCCTGCCGTACCGGCTCATTGCCTCTGAGCTTGATCCGCTTGCCGGTGATGAAGTCAATGTCCTCGTCGTCGGCCAGGGCGTCCGGCTCATCGTTCGGCTCAACCTTTTCGCCTTCATCGAGCTGCCCGATCTCCAAGCCGACCTGTTCCATCTGCGTCCGACCGCCCTCGTGCTCGTCACCTCTGCGCCGCGACCCGCGATCAGCGAGCGCGCAGAGCAGAATCCTATGGGTCGGTGGATCGCTCACGGCCAGATCCGACCCGATTCACCACCGACCACGGCACCTTACGCCGCACCACCGACGATTCTGGCCTCGGCCGTTAAATCACCTACTTCATCCTGAGCGGCGGGCAGGAGCAAGAGCGAGTAGTTCGCGAAACTCACCGACGGCAGGCCGGTCCTGCTGGTCTCGCGGTACGGCGCGCAGGACCATGCGGCCGGTCTCGATGATGTGGTGGCTGCGGTACGCGGGGGCGAGCCGGTCGATCACCGTCGCCGCCTGGCGCATGCCATGGTCGACGCCGCCTCGGGCGACCGTGCACAGCGCCTCGTGCAAGCGGACGTTCGCGCTGTACTGGTAGTCACGAGTCGAGCGGAGCACGTCCTCGCGTGCCCGGTCCGCCTCGGACTCGTCGCCCGCTCCGGCGTGCACCCAGCTCTCCGCGAAACGGATCTGGTTAGGGCTCCAGAAGCCGAAGGAGTCGGCGTCGATACCCGCCGATGCCAGTCTCAGCAGGTCGTCCAGTGCCGTACGCGCCTCGTCGTGCCGGCCGAGCACGGTTAGCGCCTTCGCCCGGGTGGTCAGCAAGTCCACCGCGGGTCCTCCGGCGATGCGCTCGGCGCTCTCGACGAGGCCGAGGACGGTCTGCGGGTCGCGCTGACCGTAAAGACCGTGACCGGCTTCCTCGCCGCGCACCAGCAACCGCAGTCGCAGATCTCCCGAGGCGTCGGCGGCCTGGCGAGCGGTACGCCACCAGCGCAGCGCGGCGCCGTGCTCACCGAGCCGGGTGAGCGCGTTGGCGTGGACGGACGCGAGGGCCGCCGTGACGCGGTGCAACTCGGTCACGTCATCCGGCGTCGAGGTCTCCATCTGCTGCCGCACGGCCAACAGATCGACGAGCAGATCAGCCGCCACCTGCGCGGGAGGCCGGGTGCGCAGCGCGTGCAGGTGGTCGGCGCAGGCGAGATGCCAGTCCTCGATGCTTCGAGGTTCGCTGTTCATCACCAGATCCAGCAGACGGCGCACCGGTTCGTCGGCGGCGGCACCGCCGAGCGCCCCCATGCCGAGACTCGCGATCGCCAGTTGCAGCAGGCGACGACGCTCCATTGATTCACCTTTGTCCTGGTCCGGCAGTATTGACTCGGCACGGAGCCGATTCAATTCGGTCACCGCTCGGTGTAGTGCGATCAGGAATCCGTCCGCATGAAGAAATTGATCGAGGCGGCGTACCGAATCGGCATGAGGCAGGCATTCCCCGCGTTCCCATCGGGCAATCCGTGACCAATCGGTAAGGATCTCCTTTCCCACCCTGGTCAGGGGCACGTCACCCCGCATCCGGCGCAGCGCCGCACCGAACAGGTGCAGCGGCGACGCGCCGGGATCCACCGGATTCGGCCTTCGTGACATGCCCCTCCCCGAAGCTCCCGACGATTTGGCGATATTGGCTCTGCTGTTCGGCCAGCTCAAAACCTTCAATCGGATTTTGATCCCGCCTCAGTATGAACGGGAAACGGCACTTCGGCCACGAAAACAGCGGGACCCGCAGGCGACTACACCGCCGTACGGGTCCCTTGACCAGGAAAGGACTCCTGACCCGTGTCAGACACCAGAACCCCCGGGCCCGGCACGGAATTCGCCGGTTGGCGGATCATGCGAAGCGATGCCGGCCGATTCTGGGCCACCCGCGAGCGTCCCTTCCCCCAAGCCGCGGAGGAGGCCGGAGCCCTGCGTACGGTCGACGCCGACGACCTGCGGGAACTGTGCCGGGCCATGGCCGAGCAGGAGAGCCTGGCCGACACGACGGCGGTGACGCGATGATCCTCACGGCCCTTCGTCATCGATCCTGTCCGCCCTGGTGCATCGAGGCTCACACAGGTGAGCGACCGAGGGAACGCGCCCACCACGGCTGGCTTCACTCGATCGAACTGAGCACGCACCCCAAGTTCGCCAACGGCGAGCTACCGCAGTTGTGGCTCGACCTGGTGCTCACCCCACGCGACGACAGCCCCCTCGTCCACCTCCAACTGGACGATCTCCCCATCGCCACGCTCACCACTCATGAGGCCGAACGCCTCGGCCTCCACCTCATCGGCCTCGCGGCCATAGCCGCCATGGAGACCCCGCCCGCTGCCGCATGACCACGGCGCCACGGACCGCCCGCCTGCCGTGCACCCCGAAGTGGCAGGCGGGCTGGCGGATCCCCAGGTGTAGTCAGCGGTCGGCGTACCTGGCTGTCTACGACCCACTGAGTAACCCGGCCGGTTGGACGCGTCAGACCAGGTGGTCGGACAGGTAGCGGCGGATGAGGCGTTTGCACTCGGCGATGAGGTCGGGGTCGCCGTCCGGATGGGCGCGGAAGGCCAGCTTGAGCACGGCGTCGGCGGCCTCGACGGCGACCACGAAGGCGCGGGACAGGCCGTCGCCCGGCGCCACGCCGAGCAGGTCCACGATGAGAGAACGCAGCCGGTCGGCGACGACGATGTTGTTCTCCAGCACCTCGTCGAGCATCCGCCGCGTCCCGGGTACGGCCGGGCCGCCGGGAGCGGCGAGCACCTCGCCGAAGTCCACCACCCCGAAACCGGGCGTGGTCCGCTTCATGCGTACGAACTCGTCGACGGCCAGGTCCACGGCGTCCGTCCAGTCGGACGGCGGCGCGGCGGTCAGCCGGGACGCGACCCGGTCCAGGTACGCCTCCAGGTTCCGCAGCGCGAGCGCGCGGACCAGGCTCCGCTTATCGGTGAAGAACTGGTAGAAGGTCCCGATCGGCACCTCGGCCCGGCGGGCGACCTCCTTGGTGGTCAGGGCGGCGTACCCCACCTCGTCGAGCAGCAGGGCGCACTCGTCCAGCATGCGCTCGACCCGCTCCTGACTACGGCGTTGCGCGGGCCGCCGGCGCAACGCTCCCCCTGTCGTCATTCCGCCATTCTCTCCCGCGTGCCGGTTCGCCGGGACTAACATGAGTTTTCCTCATATTAGTGAGAGAGGCGGCGTGATGTTCCTCTGGGGTACGGCCACCGCGTCCTACCAGATCGAAGGGGCGGTCACCGAGGACGGCAGGGGGCCCTCCATCTGGGACACCTTCTCCCACACGCCGGGCAAGGTCCGCGACGGGCACACCGGCGACGTGGCCTGCGACCACTATCACCGCTGGCGCGAGGACGTGGCGCTGATGGCCGGCCTCGGCGTCAACGCCTACCGCTTCTCCATCGCCTGGCCACGGGTGCTGCCCGCCGGCCGCGGCCCGGTCAACCAGGCCGGGCTCGGCTTCTACGACCGTCTCGTGGACGCGTTGTGCGAGCACGGCATCACCCCGGTGCCGACGCTCTTCCACTGGGACCTGCCGCAGGCGCTGGAGGATGAGGGCGGCTGGCTGAGCCGCGACACCTCTTACCGTTTCGCCGACTACGCCGCCGTCGTGGCCGAGCGGCTCGCCGACCGCGTACGCGTGTGGATCACGCTGAACGAGCCGTTCGTCCACATGGTCGAGGGGTACGGCCTGGGGATCCACGCCCCGGGCAGGACGCTCATGTTCGACGCGCTGCCGGTGGCCCACCACCAGTTGCTCGGCCACGGGCTGGCCACGCGGGCACTGCGCGCGGCCGGGGCGGAGCAGGTGCTGATCACCAACAACTGCACCCCCGTCCGGCCCGCCTCGGACTCCCCGGAGGACCTGGCCGCCGCCGAGACGTACGACATCCTGCACAACCGGCTGTTCAACGACCCGGTCCTCACCGGCGCCTACCCCGACCTCACGGCGTTCGGCGTCGAGCTTCCGGTGCGACCCGGCGACCTGGAGGTCATCGCCCAGCCCCTCGACGGGCTGGGGATCAACTACTACAACCCCACCAGGATCGGCGCTTCCGGCGGGGACGGCCTGCCGTTCCGGTTCGAGGAGATCACCGGCGTTCCCACCACCGCGTTCGGCTGGCCCGTCGTGCCCGACGGCCTGCGCGAACTGCTCGACGGTCTCAAGGCCCGGTACGGCGACGCGCTGCCGCCCGTCTACATCACCGAGAACGGCTGCTCGTACGAGGGCCTGGACGACCAGGAGCGGATCGCCTATCTCGACGGCCACATCCGGGCGATGCGGCAGGCGGACGTGGACCTGCGGGGCTATTTCGTCTGGTCGCTGCTGGACAACTTCGAGTGGGCCGAGGGCTACCACCAGCGGTTCGGCCTGGTCCACGTCGACTTCGACACCCTGGAGCGCACCCCGAAGGCGTCCTACCACTGGCTGCGTGAGTTCCTGGAGGCTCAGAGCACCGACACGTGAACGTGGTCGTAGTGGTTGGCGGTGATGCCGCCGCGGTCGGACATCATCCGCCAGCCGGCCCGCGTACGCATGTCGTAGTAGCGCTGCTGCCAGATGATGTACATGATCCCGTACTCGCTCGCGTGCTGGATGCACCACTGCGCCAGCGCGTCGCCGCGCGCCTTGGCCACGGGGTCGGGCATGCGGCCGCCGCTGCTCATCATGAAGTCGCAGGCCCGGCCCTTGCCGTGCTCTCCCGGGTCGCCCGGCCGCAGGCAGCCGACGCCGAAAGGCATCGGAAACTGCGCCATGATCGCGTTGCGTACGGTGATCATGCGCTGGGTCAGGCCGGTTCCGGCGTCGGGCGTCTGGAAGCCGAACTTCTTCAGCAGCTGCTCGATTTCGCCGCGCCTCGCCTTGAGCTCCTTGATGTGGGCCTGCAGCTTGTCGATCTCGGCGGCGGCCGTGGCGGCGGCCTTCTTCTGCTTGGCGATGAGGTCCTGCACGCTCTTGAGCCGCTCGGTCCTGGCGGTGCCCAGATAGGTCAGCGTCGCCAGCGAGCCCGGGTCGGCCGTTAAGGAGAAGAACCGGGAGGCGTCCGTGCCTCCGGTCATGTACGAGGTCTGGGCGAAGGCGGCCACCTGCCGCCGGGCCGCGAGCAGATCCACCTTCAGCTTCTTGACCCTGCTGGACGCCTTCTGCGCGGCCCGCTTCGCGTCGTCGAGGCTGATGATCTCACCGCGGTACTCCTTCTGGAGCGCGGCGGCCTCCTGAGTGAGCTTGCGGAGCTTGGCCTGCTCGTCCGGCTCGGCCGCGGCGGGGAACGTTCCCGAGACGGACGGTGCGGCGAGCAGTGCGGTGGCGACCACCGCCAGACCGGCCCAGCGTCGCACGCGACCTCCACTCGGATTCGGGCTGAAACTATAGAAGACGATCTTTATGCCTGCTACCGGATCAGGAGAACTCTAGGCCCCAAAGCAGACAGCAGCCGGGTCGTCGCGAGTGTGCTCACGGTGCGCGCCGAACACCGGGCGAGGGCCGATCGGCACGGCCGCATCGCGTACGCATGCGCTGCGCGGCGATCTCAAGGGAGCGGGAAGGCGCGCGGGCCCGTCGTCCCTCCGGCCCGGTACGGCACGCGGGCCGTACCGGGCTGGTGAAACCGCCCAGCGCGCCCCCGCGACGCTGGGCCCACACCGGTGAGGGTGTGCGCCGATCCCCCGATCGACGGCGCGGCGTTCCCGGCGGCCTCCCCGAGCCGGTCGGCCCGGACGCCGGCGGCGCCCCAAGGCTCGCCCGGAATCCGCACAACCCTCATAGACGCCCCTTATGGGGTTTTGGTTCGCGAAAGCCAGTGACCAATTTTGCGAATCAGGTCGGGGGTGGCCGCCGCCTCCGCGTGGCCGTAGCCGGGCTCGATCCACAGCTCCTTCGGCTCGGCGGCGCACTCGTACAGCTGGTAGGCGTGCTCGGTCGGGAAGAACGGGTCCCGGTCGCCGTGCACGATCAGCAACGGCGTGGGCGCGACCAGCGCCGCCGCCTTGTACGGCGGGAGCGGGACGGGGTCCCATCCGCCGACCGCGATCCTGGTGCGCTTGATCAGCCGGACCGCCAGCCGCCCGTGCCAGCGCTCGATCGCCCAGTGGACCTGGCGCATGGGTTTGGTGTCCCGGTAGTACCAGCGGGCCGGGCCGCTCACCGACACCACCGCGTCCACGCCCCGGTGCAGGGCGGCGTGCCGTACGACCACGGCGGCGCCCATCGAGAAGCCGACCGTGACGATGCGCCGGTAGCCGATCGAGCGGGCGTGCTTGACCGCCGCGTCCACGTCGAGGACCTCCAGATCGCCCACCGTGGACCGGCCGCCGGAGCGTCCATGCCCCCGGAAGTCGAACGACACCACGCCGCCGAACTTCGACAGGACGTGCACGATGCGCCGCGTGTCCGGCCCCCTCCACGTGCCGGTGAAGCCGTGCGCGACCACGATGCCGAGATCAAGGGAGCCGTTGGGCGTGTGGGCGGCGTCGATGCGGACGCCGTCCGCCGTGCGCAGCATCGCTCCGTAAGCAGCAGCGAGAGCCATGCCCCCGACCCTATTTCCCCCCATGTCACTTATCTCCCACATGCCCCGCCTACCGCCCCTGGGCGAGAAGCGGCTTCATGGAGAGGTTTCCCGGCACGCCGGTGAGTCTCCCGCCGGGTCCCCGTACGGCGGCGTGTGGCGCCGAACGGGATCAACTAAAATGGGTTGGCCGTTTCGAACGGCGGAATGTGCGTCTCGCTTCAGTCCCGGGACGCGGACGACACCCCGACAAACCAGAGCGAGACTTCACTATGCCTATGAACACCCGCGACGACCTGCGGAACATCGCGATCATCGCGCACGTCGACCACGGCAAGACCACGCTGGTCGACGCCATGCTCTGGCAGTCCGGGGCGTTCCGCGCCAACCAGGACGTCGACGAGCGGGTCATGGACTCCAACGACCTGGAGCGCGAGAAGGGCATCACCATCCTCGCGAAGAACACCGCGGTCAGGCATGGCGGCATCACGCTCAACATCATCGACACCCCCGGCCACGCCGATTTCGGCGGCGAGGTCGAGCGCGGCCTGTCGATGGTCGACGGTGTGGTGCTGCTCGTGGACGCCTCCGAGGGCCCGCTGCCGCAGACCCGCTTCGTGCTGCGCAAGGCGCTCGCCGCCAAGCTGCCCGTGATCTTGTGCATCAACAAGGTGGACCGGCCGGACGCCCGCATCGCCGAGGTCGTCGACGAGGTGTACGAGCTGTTCATCGACCTCGACGCCACCGAGGACCAGATCGACTTCCCGATCGTGTACGCCTCGGCCAAGGCCGGGCGCGCCTCGCTGGAACGCCCCGCGGACGGCGCCATGCCGGACTCCCCCGACCTGGAGCCGCTGTTCGAGACGATCAAGAACACGATCCCGGCGCCGGTGTACGACCCGTCCGCGCCGCTGCAGGCCCAGGTCACCAACCTCGACGCGTCCAGCTACCTGGGCCGTATCGCGCTGTGCCGGGTCCACCAGGGCACGATCCGCAAGGGCCAGCAGGTCGCGTGGTGCCGCACCGACGGCACCGTGCAGCGCGTCAAGATCTCCGAGCTGCTGATGACCGAGGCGCTGGAGCGCAAGCCCGCCGAGGAGGCCGGGCCGGGCGACATCATCGCGATCGCCGGCATCCCGGACATCATGATCGGTGAGACCCTGGCCGACCCCGACGACCCGCGCCCGCTGCCGCTGATCAGGGTCGACGAGCCGGCGATCTCGATGACGATCGGCACGAACACCAGCCCGCTGGTCGGCAAGGTCAAGGGCGCCAAGGTCACCGCCCGCCTCGTGAAGGACCGCCTCGACAAGGAGCTGGTCGGCAACGTCTCGCTGCGCGTGCTGCCCACCGAGAGCCCGGACGCCTGGGAGGTGCAGGGCCGCGGCGAGCTGGCCCTGGCGATCCTCGTGGAGCAGATGCGCCGGGAGGGCTACGAGCTGACGGTCGGCAAGCCGCGGGTCGTGACCAAGGTCATCGACGGCAAGGTGCACGAGCCGGTCGAGCGCCTGACGGTCGACTGCCCCGAGGAGTACCTGGGCGCGGTCACCCAGCTCCTCGCCGTACGCAAGGGCCGCATGGAGCACATGACGAACCACGGCACCGGCTGGATCCGGATGGAGTTCGTGGTCCCGTCGCGCGGCCTGATCGGCTTCCGCACCGAGTTCCTCACCGAGACCCGGGGCACGGGCCTGGTCCACCACGTCTTCGACGGCTACGAGCCGTGGTTCGGCGAGCTGCGCACCCGCAACACCGGCTCGCTCGTCGCCGACCGCGCGGGCCAGGTCACCGCGTTCGCCATGCTCAACCTGCAAGAGCGCGGCACGCTGTTCGTCTCGCCCGGCACCGAGGTGTACGAGGGCATGATCGTCGGGGAGAACTCCCGCTCCGACGACATGGACGTGAACATCACCAAGGAGAAGAAGCTCACCAACATGCGCTCCTCCACCAGCGAGGAGACCGAGAAGCTGATCCCGCCGCGCGTGCTGTCGCTGGAGCAGGCCCTGGAGTTCATCCGCGACGACGAGTGCGTGGAGGTCACCCCGGAGACCGTGCGCATCCGCAAGGTCATCCTCGACGCCGCCGCTCGGGGCCGCGCCGCCGCCCGCGCCAAGCGCGGCCACTGAGCACCCTCGCGCACGCACCGGCCCGGCCGGGTTCTCCAACCCGTGGCCGCCATGGCGGGCGGCCGGGGATTGCTGTGCGAGCGCGGGCCGGCCGGCGGACCCGGTCGGCCCCGACCGGCAAGAGGCGGTAAACGCCGGGCACAGATGGCGTCGTGTGCCGCTCCCCTCCACCCCCTCGCATGCTCTGCTGTCGCAGGCATCGAGTCTTCGAGGAGGAGCGATCATGCCCCGCACAACCCGTCTCGCCCTGGCCACCGGCCTCGCCCTGGGGCTCGCCGCCGCGGCCGCCCCGGCCGTGCCGGTGCTGTCCGCCGCCGTCCCGGTGGCCTCCGCCACGCAGGCCCGCCCCGGAGGTTCGGCGACCGCCGTCATCAAGAACGCCACCGGGCGCGTCCTCGGCACGGTGCGGGTCGAGCGGTACGACGCGAAGAAGTCGAGGGTCAGCGTCAGCGTGCGGGGACTCACCCCCGGATTCCACGGCTTCCACGTCCACGCGGTCGGCACGTGCGACCCGCATGCCGTCGACCGGGCGACCGGCGGCGCGTTCACCAGCGCGGGAAGCCACCTCGGCCCGGGCGAGCATGGCGGCGGAGCCGGGGACCTGCCGCCGCTGCTGGCCGCCGCCGACGGCACCGCCTTCGCGTCCTTCGTGACCGACAGGTTCACGCTGGAGCGGCTGGGCGACGCCGACGGCAGCGCGTTCGTGGTGCACGCCGGGCCGGACAACTTCGCGCACATCCCGGACAGGTACTTCCACCGCCCCGACGCCACGGGCGCCACGGGCCCGGACGCGACCACGCGTAAGACCGGCGACGCCGGTGCGCGGGTCGGCTGCGGGGTCGTCAGGTTCCACGCCTGACCAGGCATCCGAGGTCAGGACAGGTGGCGGCGCAGCCAGTCGACCAGCGGGACCATCACCCGCCAGGTCGAGCGGACCCGGTCGAGTGCCTCGGGGGTGTGCACCCACGGCTCCGGCTCGAAGCGCCGCCCGGCGTGCAGCGTCCGGTGCCGGAGGAGGTCGAGCCGGGGATGGTCCTCCGGCGTGCCGCGGGGGCGGGTCTTGAGCCGGTACCCCCCGATCTCGAGGTCGTCCGGCAGGGCCGCCAGGATCTCCTCCAGCAGGGCCCCGGCGTCGTCGTCGTTCACGGCCTCGCGGTAGCGCGCCACCTGCTCGCCGTCCGGCATCCACCAGCCCGCCGCCACGTAGAGACCGTCGGCGTCGACCTGCAGGTAGTAGCCGACGCCCTCCACGCCCACCCCGCAGTAGGCGCCCTGATGGGTCTTGTACGGCGACTTGTCGGCGGAGTATCGGAGGTCGCGGTTCGGCCGGAACAAGTGGGCGGGGCCGAACTCCGGCTCCAGCTCGTCCATGAGCGCGAGCATCGGCGCCCGGACCCCGGTCTCGTACAACTCCTTGTGGGCCGTCCAGTACGCCTTCGAATTGTCGGCGACGAGGCCCTCGTAGAAGATGAACGCCTCATCGGGGAACCCGCTGAAACCCATGCCACCCACCTTCGCATGCCGCACCGACGGTTCCGGAAGCGGGATCACGGGACCCGGCTCAGCGCCGCCGCCTCGCGGTGCCGAAGATCGACCTGGTGATCTCCCGGCCGAGCGCGCTCGCGGCGGTGCGGGCCAGCGACCGCAGCTCCTTCGAGGAGAGCATCTCATCGAGCACCGACTGCCGGGACGGTTCCGCCGGTCTCTTCCCGGGTTTCCGCTCCGGTCCCCCGGCGGGCGCCGCGGGTTCTTCCGCCTGCTCCTGCTGCCGGGCCAGCCGCGCGGCGAGGATCTCGTACGCCGACTGCCGGTCCACGGCCGTGCCGTACTTCCCCCGGAGCGGGGACGCGGCGATGATCCGCCGGATGACCTCGGGGGCGGACGGCGCCATCAGCGACCGCGGCGCGCGCAGCCGCGTCCAGGCGACCGGCGTCGGGACCCCCGTCTCGGACAGGACCGTGACGACCGCCTCGCCGATGCCGAGCTCGGTGAGCAGCCGTTCGAGATCGTAGGAGGAGGCGGGGAAGGTCGAGACGGTCGCCTTCAGCGCCTTGGCGTCCTGCGGGGTGAAGGCGCGCAGGGCGTGCTGCACCCGCGCGCCGAGCTGGGCGAGGACGTCGGCCGGCACGTCCTTCGGCGTCTGCGTGACGAAGAAGATCCCGACGCCCTTCGACCGGATCAGCCGCACGGTCTGGGTGACCGACCGGAGGAACGCCTTGGACGCGTCCCGGAACAGCAGGTGCGCCTCGTCGAAGAAGAACACCAGCGACGGCTTGTCGGGATCGCCCACCTCGGGCAGCGTCTCGAACAGATCCGCGAGCAGCCACATCAGGAACGTCGAGAACAGCTGCGGCCGGTCCTGCACGGCGGGCAGCTCCAGGACGGAGATCACGCCGCGCCCGTCCGGGGTGGTCCGCAGCAGGTCGCGCACGTCGAACTCGGGCTCGCCGAAGAACGCCTCCGCCCCCTGGGCCTGGAAGTTGACCAGGGCGCGCAGGATCACCCCGGCGGTCGCGGCCGACAGCCCGCCGATGCCGCTCAGCGCCTGCGGCGACTCGGTCAGATACCGGATGACGGCGATCAGGTCCTTGAGGTCGAGCAGTGGCAGCCCGTGGGTGTCGGCGAAGTAGAAGATCAGCCCGAGCGACGACTCCTGGGTTTCGTTGAGTTCGAGCACCCGCGACAGCAGCGTCGGCCCGAAGGCGCTCACCGTGGCGCGCAGCGGGATGCCCTCCCCCATGCCGCCGAGGGAGAAGAACTCGGTCGCGCAGCCCTCCGGCACCCAGTCTTGGCCCACGGCGGCGGCCCGGCGGGTCACCTTCTCGCTCGGCGTCCCCGGGGAGGCCAGGCCGGACAGGTCGCCCTTGACGTCGGCGAGGAAGACCGGCACGCCCCGAGCGGCCAGCTGCTCGGCCATGAGCTGCAGCGTCTTGGTCTTCCCCGTGCCGGTCGCCCCGGCCACCAGGCCGTGCCGGTTCATCATGCGCAGCGGGACGCGGATGCGCTCGGCGGGATCGGGCGTGCCCTCTTCGCGTACGAGCGCGCCCAGCTCGAGCGCCGGTCCCTCGAAGTCGTAGCCCTTCATCGGTTCGTGTACTTCTTCCCGGGCGTGGTGCTGCCGAGCAGCTCCGAGACGGTCACGTACGTGAAGCCCTTGCGGTCGAGCTCGTCGAGCAGGCGGGGCAGCGCCTGCACGGTGGTCGGGTGGATGTCGTGCATGAGCACGATGTCGCCGGGTTTGGCCGCGGCGCTGCGCTGGGCGATCACCGTGGGGTTGCGGTTGAGCCAGTCGAGGGTGTCGACGGCCCACAAGATCTGCGCGAGCCCCTCCTGCTTGGTCTCGGTGTCCAGCGCCGGGCCCGTCGCCCCGTACGGCGGGCGCATGAGCCGCATCCGCACGCCGGTCGCCTTCCGCACGGCCTCCTGGGTCCGGTCGAGCTCGCGGCGCAGGGATTCGGACGACAACCCGGGCAGCGAGGCGTGGTCCCAGGAGTGGTTGCCGATCTCATGGCCCTCGGACGCCATCCGCCGCACGACGTCCCGCGTCTCATCGGTGATCATCTGCCCGAGCAGGAAGAACGTGGCCCGGGCGTGGTGGGCCGCGAGGAGGTCCAGGACGTGGCCGGTGTATTCGCCCGGCCCGTCGTCGAACGTCAGCGCCACGCATTTGCGCCGCATGCAGTCGATGTGCCGCGGCGGCGGGATCGCGGGCAGGCGTTTCGCGGACGCCTCCCGCTGCGCCCCCGCGAGCCGGAAGCGCAGCAGGTCGGCGTCGAAATGCCGGGAGGTGCCGAAGCGCGGATGCGGTGCCACGGGCCGTTCCCCCTTGACCGTCATGGTCCCGGCCTGAGCGCATCCGCCGAGCAGCAGCAGCGACAGCAGAACGGATCCGATCCGCATACGACCCCCCGGAGCAGTCGGGGGGTCACGAACGCCTACGGATAGCCTCCGGCCGCTCCCCCCCGCAGAACCTTGTCCAGCTCCTCCCACCAGGGCGGCACGTCCGCCTTGAGCTCGGCGTACCTGCGTGCCACCCGGATGGCGCATCCTGCCGGGTCCGTACCCAGGTGCCGGCACTTCACGGCACCCTCGCGCCAACGGTAAAAGCCCTCGCGGTAGGTCACGACCAGGCCTATCCAGACGGAGAGGGTAGCGTCGTCCCCGATCTCGTAGGCGTCGGCCACCCCGAGCGCGGCGAGTTCCGCGCGAAGTTTTTCCACGGCTACTCGCGACTCACTCACCGGCAACCGCCCCCTGAACAACAGACACGCACAAAAAGGGATGTACCCAACCTTGGAGCGGCGCTTGCGGATTCATTCTGTAATCATCGGCTACTTAGCGTCACCGTGCAGCCCTTACTCGTCAGTCATGTGCGGGTTCTCTGACGTCGGCCGAGTCGCGGACGTCGGGCGGCTCCGGGGGCTCGGTCACCACCATCACGAACCGCAGCGGTTCGTCGTGCTCGTTGGCATACCGGTGCGGCCGGTCGGCACTGAACACCACGGCGTCGCCGGCCCCCACGACATGGCTCGTGCCGTACACGGTCAGCGTGAGCCGCCCCTCGAGGACGGTGAGCATCTCGCGGGTGCCGGCCGGGTGCGCGTCGCCGTCGTGGTGCTCGCCCGGCCCGAGCCGCCAGTCCCACAGCTCCAGGATCGCGGGCGCGTCGGTGCCCACGAGCAGGCGGGCCGCCCCTCCCCCCGGGTGCCGGAACGTCACCACCTCCGACGCGGGCACGACCCGGACGACCGGGGTGTCGGCGACCTCCACGAGCCGCGCGAGGGTCACGCCGAGCGCGTCGGCGATCCGGGTCAGCGTGTTCACGCTCGGATTGGTGCGGCCCTGTTCGATCTGGATGAGCATGCCGCGGCTCACGTTCGACCTGGCCGCGAGCTCGTCGAGAGTCATCCCCCGGTGGGCCCGCTGGCCCCGTACGTTCGCGGCGATGGCCGCGGTGATCGTCGCAGGATCAACCATGAGTACAGCCTAGTGATCTCCTATTACAATCCATTGCACTATTAGTGCAATCTATTGGGGGATCTGTGACTGCGGTGGCCCTCGCGACGGCATGCGCGGTGATCTTCGGTACGGCCGACTTCTTCGGCGGACTCGCCACCAGGCGGTCGAAGGTGCTGGCCGTCGTCGTGCTCTCCCAGCTCGGCGGCCTGGTGCTGGTCGCCGCCCTGCTTCCGGTCCTGCCCGGCCACGTGAGCACGCCCGCGCTGGTCTGGGGGATGGCCTCCGGAGTCGCCGGCGGCTTCGGCGTCGTGCTGTTCTACCGCGGCCTGGCCACCGGCATGATGTCCGTGGTCGCCCCGACCACGGCCACCACCGCGATGGCGGTCCCCGTGCTCTTCGGCCTCCTCACCGGCGACCGGCCGTCGCCGCCGGCGCTCGCGGGCGTCGTGCTCGGCCTGCTGGCCGTCCTGCTGGTCAGCCGCGAGCCGGGCGGCGGGGCGAGCGGCCCAAAGGCGGGCCCGATCGTCGCCGCCCTGGTGTCGGGGGCGGGCTTCGGCGGGTTCTTCGTGCTGCTCAAGCTGGCCCCCGCCGGCTC
>JADGHC010000086.1 GCA_019689655.1 Microbispora sp. | reverse complement strand
TCTAAGAGGCTGCGGGGTGTATCTCTCGTGGCCGAAATCGATGTCAAGGACGCGCACAGCGAGCAGGTGGCCTCGGTGCTCGGCAGGGCGTACGAGAAGTGGGTCGGCCGTGGACGGAAGCCCGAGCTGTTCTTCCTCCGCTGGCCGGCCTGTGTCGCCGTCGCGATGACCGGAGTCGCCGCCCGTGACCTCAAGCAGGGCACGTTCTGGCCCGAGCTCTGGAAGGCCGTCCGTTATCGAGGGCTGCCGGAGGAGCAGACGATCTGGGGCCGCGGATTCGTAGCCGCAATCGACGCGCTGGGGATGCCGACCTTCCCCGGGATGCCTATGGCCTACGTCGGCCCGATCCTGATGCACGCCGGTATCCCCGTCTGCTGCCTTGAGGGTTACCTCACCTTGCTGCTTCGTCGCCGGTCACAGGATCGTGGTCTCGACGCCGAGGATTTCATCTCCTGGGCGACGGCCCCGGGAGTCGAGACCCGCCTATACGACGTGCACATGCCGGTGCGCAGGTTTCTGCAGCACGGTACGGAGTATGCGCTCGACTTCGTGGAGCGTTCCTTCGAGCTGCTGGATCGGCTGCGTGATCCGGCCGCGGAACTGGACGGGGTCGGGCTTCCTCCGCGGGTGCTGGAACGTGCTCGCTATCTCGCATCCGAGGGCAGACTTGATCTCACCGCCTCTCGCTCGTCCTCCACAAGCAGGACCAGGGTGGAGCGGCCACGCATCGCCCTCGACCCCTTCGGCGGCGGAATTGAGGTTGTCCTGCCGCCCGTTGGCGACACTCCGGACGGTACCGCGCGCTGGAACGTGACCGCTGACGGCGTGACGACCACGGTGCGGAGCCAAGCGATGTGGGTGGGCGTGGCAGAAGCCCCGTCGACCACGCACAGCCTGTTGCGACCGGTCCGGACCGTGGTCGTGGCGATGGACGGCTGGCCCTACCAGACCGAACTCCAGGTGGTGGACCCGGCCGCGCCCATGCTCGTCTTCGGCGAGGACGGCCGGCGGCTGCCGGCGACCGCGCCGCTGCCACCCGACACCGTGTGGGTCGCGCATCCGGCGGACCACGAACTGCTCGCCGACGGGCCACTGCAGGTGGTCATCGAGGGGCAGCTTCCGTTGGGCTGGGAAGGGTGGCGTCTGCGTAAGGTCTCGCTGAGAGGCGTCCGCTCGCTCAGCTTGGACAAGGCTCCGGCCGCCAGGCGCACCGTGCGCGGACACACCCATGCACGGATCTCGACGGGAGACCCTGTCGCCGGCGTCACGACACCGTACGGCTCGCCAGTCTTCTCGCAGCTGCCCGAGATCTGGCTGCCCGGCAATGCCGGTGCCGAGGCGACCTGGCAGGCGGAGGTTCGGCGTAGCGGGGCGGACACCGCGCTCGTCACCAAGAGCTGCCGGTGCAGCGAGCCAATGACGGTCAGCGACCTGTGGGACGCGTTGCCCCGGCCGCTGGTCGGAGCCTTCGACATCGTCGTACGTGGTCCCCTCGGCCGCGGTGTCAGCCGATCGGTGTTCATCGCGGAGGGACTCGGCGCCGTCTTCACGCCTCGGGTACGGCTGTTCGGGCCCGCAGGCCTGGCCGAAGGGCGTACGGAGCTATGGGCCCCCGTCGGCGCTCGGGTAGAGCCCCGCGTGACCAGGTTTTCCTCCGGTGAATTGGCGAGCATCGTCGAGTATCGCACCGAGACCGAGTCCGAGCCCCTTGTCGTCACCCCGCCGCACGTTCAGGTGATGCACGACCGGCTTGGGGAGGCGCCGGCGTGGCGGGCGGGTCCGCTGCGGATCCCGACGGACGCGTTCGCCGAGGAGCCGGGCACCCTGCTCGTCCGTATCCCAGGAGTCAAGCAGATGCCACCCCTCCAGGTCATGGCGGGCGGGCAGGTCGTGCAGGACGTTCCCGCGAGCGGGAGCGCCCAGGCCGGCACCGCGCGGTACGACCTGGTCAAAATCAAGGACACGGTCGAAGACAAGCAGCAGGCCGAACTTCTCGTGGAGACGGACGGCAGGCTCGTCAGGGTCGCGAGCGTACGGCCCCGCCGGCTCGCTACTGCGGCGAAGGTGGAGGGCAACCACATCCGGCTGCTGGAGTGCGTCCTTGTGGACGGGTTGACCGCCGGGGTCTATGCCGCACGTGCGCCGTGGCGGGATCCCGCCATCGTCCCGGTCGGGGAGGGCGGCACGGTTCCGCTTCCCCACGACCTGTGCTCCTGCGGACCCCTGCTGGTGAAGCTTCAGGTCGAGGACCCATGGGTGCCCGTCGAGTGGCCACGCTGGCCCGACGCCCATTTGTTCGCATCGGCGGACGGGTTCCTGGTCTCCGAGGACCCTGAGGAAGTGGCGCTGTCGCGCTACCTCGCCGGGGAGGGAAACTTTCCCGACGATGTCAGAGACCTCAGCCGGATCTGGACGTTGATCGATCTCGCCGATCGGTTGCGGGTCTCTACGGAGGTGCGGCGGTTCGTCCAGGAGTGTTCCCGGCCGATCCTCCGGCGCCCCGCGAACGCTCTTACGGCCTTGGTGAAACTCGGTCTCGAACCGGACAGGTTGTTACACGCCATGATCGCATCAGGGATGGCGGCGGTGGCCGTACCGCAGCTCGATGCGGCGGTGGTGGCGAAGATGTGGGCCACCACTCCGGCCGTAGCCGTACTCGCTGGGGACCTGGGAGACGAGGACTGCTTGGCGGCGGCCGAGCGGCAGTGCGGTGAAGCGCTGCTTCAGATTCGATCTACCGGAACAGACCCCTCGCCCGGGGCGGGGAGGTTCGGCGCGGAGACGGCTCTGCTGGCCGAGATGAGGCCGCAGCAGTTAGACGGTCTCCTGCGTGCCGCTCATATCGTGCCGAAGGCGCTGCTCGACGCCGACACTCGTGCCGCCGGCGCGCTCCAGCTCTTCAAGGCTCGGCATGAACCCGCGGCCAAAGAGTGTGGCCGCGTCGCCACGCACGTCGTGAAAACCGCCGAGCGGCTGCTGAGGCGGCCGGAGCTGCTCCGGCAGGTCATCCAGCGTAAGAACCCCCAGAATCGGGCCGGTTGGTACAGCCTCCCGGCGGCGTCGGCGGCGTTCGCCCTCATCGCCCGGCTTGCGGCGAGTGGCGACGATGCGTGTCGCGCCGCTGAGCAGATGTTCCGCAACGACTGGGCTCGCCTCGCGAGCGTGGCACCCGACCTGGTGACGATCGATCTCGTGCTGGCCGAGCTGCTGGTCGGCACCGTGGAGACGGAGGCGCAGTGACCCACACGCTGGACGCGTTGTCCACCAGCGGACTCATCGTCGAGAGCTACCGGCGCTATCTGCGCTCCCTGCTCCCCGTGCGTGAGCCCCGAATCGCTGCCGCTTTGGCGGCCGAGATCACGCGCAGTCCCATGCTGACCAAGGGCCCGCTGCTGGAGGCGACCCCACCGTACGCGACCGGGGCGACTCTCCGTGAGCTGATGAGGGAAGGCGTCCTCGATCCTGCCTTCAAGGCGCTCGGCGGACGGCATCTGCCGTTGGATCGGCCTTTGTATCAGCACCAGGAACAGGCGCTGCGCAAGGCGACCAGCGGCAGGAACATCGTGGTCGCCACGGGCACCGGATCCGGCAAGACGGAGAGCTTCCTGTTGCCGATCCTGAACTCCCTCATCGCTGAGCACGCACGCGGACGGCTCGGTCCCGGCGTTCGGGCGCTGCTGCTCTACCCGATGAACGCTCTCGCCAACGACCAGCTCAAGCGTCTCAGACAGCTCCTCGAGAGCGTCCCGCAGATCACCTTCGGCCGCTACACCGGCGACACACCGCCAAGCGCTCGCCAGGCACAGGACACCTTCGAGGCGCTCAACCCGGACCAGACGCGGCTGCCCAACGAGCTGCTGAGCCGTGAAGAGATGCGGGCCACGCCGCCCCACATCCTGTTGACCAACTACGCGATGCTGGAGTATCTGCTGCTGCGGCCGGCGGACCTGGACCTTTTTGAGGGCCGTACCTGGCGCTTCATCGCTCTGGACGAGGCACACGTCTACGACGGGGCGAAGGCGGCCGAGCTGGCCATGCTGCTTCGGCGGCTGCACGATCGGGTGGCGCCGGATCAGCCGCTGCAGTGCATCGCGACAAGTGCCACCGTTGGCGACGACCCCACCGCGGTGACCGATTTCGCCACCAAGCTCTTCGACGTCCCCTTCGAATGGGTGCCCGGGGACCCCTCCCGTCAGGATCTCGTCCAAGCCAGCCGGGTGAAGCTCCCGGATCCGCCGTTCTGGGGGCCACTGCCGGCCGCACTGTACCGACGGCTGGCGCAGGCAGACGACCCCGGCGCGGAGATCCTCGTGCTGGCCAAGGAACGCGGGTTCGTCGGCGACGACCCCGGTGACGTCCTCGCCCACGAGCAGGGTATGGCCGACTTGCGCAAGCGCCTTGCCGCCGGACCCCAGACATTCCGAGAGCTGGCACGGCTGCTGTTCGATCCCGATGAGCAGCCGGAGGAGTCGCTGGGCGCGATGGTCGCCGTCGGCAGCCGGGTCCGCGACCTCACCGGCTCACCCGTGCTGTCGGCTCGGTATCACCTGTTCGCGCGGGCGACCGAGGGTGCCTTCACCTGCCTCACCGGCCGTGGCCCGCACGTGTCACTCGGCCGCCATGAGATTTGCGGCACCTGCCGCGGGGCGATGTTCGAGTTCGGTGCGTGCAAGAGATGCGGCGCCGTCCACCTGGTCGGCGCCGTACGGCACACCGACGGCGGCTACGTCTTCGTTCCAAGGGTCAAACAGGACGAGCAGCCCGTCTGGTTGCTCCTTGGATCCGCTCCCGTCATCGCCGACGAGGACGATGAGGACATCGAGGGGACCCGGGAGGTCAAGGGCGAGCTCGCATACCTGTGCGTGGGCTGCGGCGGGCTCAGCTCTGGCGCTACTCTCGGCTGCTCCCGTGACGACTGTACGGAGACCACGCTCTGGCCGGTCCATAGGTTGAACATCCGGCAGGACTCGCCCGCCGGATGCGGTGCCTGCGGCGCGCGCGGCGCGGGCATGGTCCGGCAGTTCGAAAGCGGCAACGATGCGGCGGTGTCCGTGCTCGCCACGGCCCTGTACCAGGCGTTGCCACCGGCGACCGAGGAAGCCGTCGCGGATCAGCCGGGTGAGGGCCGTAAGCTGCTGTCCTTCAGCGACAGCAGGCAGGCGGCGGCGTTCTTCGCCCCCTACATGGAGTCGAGCTATGGCGGCATCCAGCACCGGCGGCTGATCCTCGAAGGGCTGCAGGCGGCCACCCGTGACGACGAGGCCGTCGCGGTTGCCGACCTCATGTACCACGTGGCAAAGGCGGCCGACCGTGCCCTTGTCTTCCCTCGGCGTATGACTCGTCAGCAGCGCGAACGCGAAGCGGCCCTGTGGATCATGCAGGAGCTTGTCGCGGTGGACGACCGCCAGTCCCTGGAAGGGCTCGGTCTCATGCGGGTCGACCTGGACCGGGAGCGAAGGTGGCAGATTCCGCCGGGTCTGAAGGCTCTCGGGCTGACCGAGCAGGAATGCTGGGCGCTGCTGTCGGAACTGGTGCGAACGCTCCGCCAGTCGGGTGTGGTGAGCATGCCGGACGAAGTCGATCCTCGGGACGAGGCGTTCGCTCCGCGTCTCGGGCCTATCTACATGAGGGAGGAGGGGTCGGAGCCGGGAAGGAAGGTGCTGAGCTGGTTGCCGACTCGTGGGTCCAACCGCCGTCTCGACTACCTGCGGCGGTTGCTCGCGGCGATTGGGTCGACGGACGACCCCAAAGATGTGCTCCGCGGGTGCTGGAAAGTGCTCACAGAGCAGCGAGATGGCTGGCTCGTCAGGGAGACCGTGCGCGTGCTGGGGACGGTCCGGCAGCTGGATCACGCGTGGCTCCGGCTCGCACCCGTCAAGGACCATGTGTATCGATGCGACCTGTGCCGACGGATCGCACCCGTCTCAATCCGTGGCGTGTGCCCGACGATGGCCTGCACCGGCACGTTGCACCCGTATACGGTCCCCACACCCGAGCAGGACGACAACCACTACCGGTCCCTCTACCGGTCGATGAGACCGGTGCCGTTGGTCGCCAGAGAGCACACCGCACAGTGGACCAGCACGGAAGCGGCCGACATCCAGCAGAAGTTCCTGCGGGGCGAGGTCAACATGCTCTCCTGTTCCACCACCTTCGAGCTCGGCGTGGACGTCGGCGAACTGCAGTCGGTAGTGCTACGCAACATGCCGCCCACCACAGCGAACTACGTACAGCGCGCTGGCCGTGCCGGGCGTCGCACGGATTCGGCCGCGCTCGTGGTCACCTACGCGCAGCGGCGCAGCCACGACCTGTCCCGGTTCCAGGACCCGGTCAGCATGATCGCCGGTAAGGTGAGGGCGCCGTACGTGCCTCTGGGCAACGAGCGGATCGACAGGCGGCACGCTCACTCGATCGCGTTGTCCGCATTCTTCCGTCATGCCCGCGAGACCACAGGAGAGACGTGGAGCACGGCCGGGGACTTCTTCCTTCCTTACGGCGGCGGTGCACCCGCCGAGCGAGTGCGGACCTTTCTCACACCCGTGCCGAGGCATGTGCTCGAGTCGCTGATGCGGGTCCTCCCGCCGGAGGTGCAGCGTGAGCTCGGGGTCAACAGCGGTGCGTGGGTGGACGAGCTCACCCGGCTGCTGGACGAGGTCGGGCGCCAGCTCGCCCAGGATGTGGAGATCTTCGAGGAGCGCCGCCGGAACGCGTACGAGGCGCGCAAGGATTACCTGGTCAGCAGGTTCTCCAAGACCATCAACACCTTGAAGCAGCGGGATCTGCTTGGGTACCTGGCCAACCGGAACGTGCTGCCGAAATACGGGTTCCCCGTCGACACTGTCGAACTGCGCACGAGTTACTCGGGAGAGCCGGTCGGCAGCAAGCTGGAACTGACCCGCGACTTGTCGGCGGCCATCTACGAGTATGCCCCCCAGGCCGAGGTCGTCGCCGGTGGCCTTCTGTGGCGTTCAGGCGGTGTGTACCGGTTGCCGGACCGTGAACTCGTCAGCAAGTACTATGCCGTGTGCGAGCACTGCCAGCACTATCGGGAGGGGGACGAGGAACTCGACCCGATCTGCCCGATGTGCTCGACTATTTCACATGGAGCGCCCCGGCAGTACTACGTGCCCGAGTTCGGGTTCGTCGCCGAGGGCAAGCCGTCGAAGCCCACCACGACGCCGCCGAAGCGGACCTGGAATGGAGCGACTCACGTCATCTCGCTCGCCGCGAGCGAGGTGCAGGAGGTGACCTGGACGGCGGCCAACGGAGGAGTCGTCACTGGGCGCGCCGGATCCCGGGGACGACTCATCGCGATCTCCGAAGGGCCCACGAGGGCCGGTTACCTGATCTGTGACTGGTGTGGTGCGGGCGTGCCCGTGGGAACGAAGGTCGGCAAGGGCCATACTCATCTCCTACGCGGCACCGAGTGCAACGGTACTTTCCAGGCACGTTCTCTCGCCCACCCGTACGAGACCGATCTGCTGGATTTGAGCTTCGATCACCTGGCGATGCCGCCTTCCGCCTCGCCTGTGCACTGGCGCTCCGTGCTGTACGCGCTGCTGGAAGGTGCGGCCGAGTGCCTGGAGCTTTCCCGGGACGACATCGACGGCGCCTTGTTCGCCCGGCCGGGTCGGCGACTTGGCATCGTTATGTTCGACGCTGTGCCGGGTGGTGCGGGAAGCGTTCTGCGCATCGCGCACAGGCTGCAGGATGTCGCCGAAGCCGCATTGCAGCGCGTCTCCGACTGCGACTGCGGCGAGGAGACGTCGTGTTACGGATGTCTGCGTAGCTTCCGCAACCAGAGGTTCCATGAGGAGCTCAGCCGTGGTGCGGCGGCCGAAGTCTTGGCGCCGCTGTTGGGGTAGATGAGAGAACGGACGTGGCCGGCCCCCGCATCCGTCAGAATGCCGCGGCTGGCCACATCGCCATTGCTTCACTCCGCGCCAACCAGGGGCACACGGACGGTGAGAATCGACCTGTCGTCTTTGGCGCTCGCCCTGGCCGAGGGCCGATGGGCCGGGGAATGTTGCCAGAAGCGGTCGGGTGCCCTTCGGGTTCACGCCCTTGGAAGGGCTGAGCCGACCTTCGCGCAGGACTCAGTCATTGCCGGACACAGCGCAGCACGCAGGGGGCGGCGTGGTCGAGCACGGCGAGCGCGTCCTTGTGGCCGAGGCTCCCGCAGCAGATCGCTGGTCCCGTGACGAGTGCGCGACGGTGACTCGGCTCCTCGGCGGTGAGGTGTTCCGTGCCGGATGCCTTAGTGATCTGTCAGCAGTGAGGAGAGGAAGTCCTGCGTCTTGGCGTCGACCGAATAGAGTGCCGTGCCGACCATGCCCCTGGTGAGCAGCACTTTGTAGGTGTTGCGGATCAGCCGGTCGGCCTGCTCGTCCGAGACGGACTTCTTCAGCAGCGCGGGGTCCTTGCTTGCGGCGCGTAAGGTGACCAGGCGGCCGTCACGGTAGACGAGGTCGGGACCGAAGATGACGCCGTTCCAGTCGTACTCGAAGCCCTGGGCGGTGTAGACGCAGCCGACCTGCTCGAAACCGCCCGGCATGGTGGCCCATAACGCACTGGGAGGGGCGTCGCCGACGGCGCGGTCGCCCTTGACGTTCCACGGCTTGGACCAGTCGTCGATCCGCACGTCGGGGACGAGACGGTCGCCATCTGGATCGCTCCACGGCCAGCAGAAACCGGCCGTCATCCGTGCCGAATAACCGTCGCCGAGCTTCGCGCGGAGCAGTCCCTCGAGTTCGTACGGCGACTCCGCGAGAGTGACCTCGAAGTGCGGGTCGCCGGTCCACGGCTGCGGATCCTCGCCGTTCAGGCCGAGCAGGCGCAGCACCCACTCCTCGTACGCACGGCTGCCGCCACAACGGAACTGGGCGTTGAGATCCACCTGCTGCACGGCCAGGCCGCGGGCCTGTGCGTACGCCTTGATGTCGGCGACGGTTCCGGTCTCGCCCGGCCGTACGACCTGGTGCTCGTCCAAGAGGAAGACGGGGACGCGTGCGGCGGAGATCAGCTCGTCGAGCTGGGGCCGCCCCGTCCGCGCGGCGGCTTTGGTGAAGCGGTTGGCCGAGGTCTCGCGGATCCGGTGCGCCTCGTCGCAGATCAGCACGTCGAGGTCGTTCGGCCTGGCGGTCATGAAGTTGTTGAAGTACTTGAACAGCGCCTTGGTGCGGGTGGATCCCCTGGCCACGTGCCGGCGCATGGTTTCGGTGAAGGACCGCGACCCGGTGGCGTGCTGCACCGGGTAGCCGCGCCGGGCCAGCTCGTCCAGCAACGACAGGGCGATCACGCTCTTGCCCGAGCCGGGACCGCCGGTGACGATCACGACTTCCTTGGAATCGGCCGCCCTGGCCTTCTCCACCGCGTGCAGCACGATCTCGCACGCCAGGCGCTGCTGGTCCAGCAGGACGAACTGGCCCCGATGCTTGATCTCGGCCGCGGCCACCTTCAGCAGCTGCTTGGAAGGCCGGATCGCCGACGCGAGGAGCCTGTCGGCGGCCGCCGCACCGGGTTCGGGCGCGAACTGCGCGCGGAGGTATTCGATGAACTTGCCGCGACGGCTCTGGCTGAACAGACGAGTCCGCTCGTCCTCCACCTGGTTGTAGAGGTCGTGGATGTCCAGGTCGTTCGCGTTGTGAAGGTAGGCGACGCCGCGGACGGCGTGACGGCGATGCTCCAGCGCGCCGACGAAATCGGCGAGGTAGTCGCAGTAGCCGCGAACCTGCAGGACCGGGTGGAGTTTCGGCGTGTTGCCCATGCCGGGGACCAGGACGAGACTGGTGTCGTCCTCATACAGCTCGGCCCGGCTCCACTGCTTGAGCTCCACGATGACGTATACGTCGTCGCCGGTGTGGCGATCCACGCCGGCCAGGACCACGTCGGCCCGCTTGCTAGTGAGTGGTAACTGGTATTCCAGCAGCATCTCGACGCCGCCGAGCCCGGCCTCGACCAGGTCGCGGGCGAGAACGGGCAGGCTGTTAGCCCAGGACCTCCGCTCGCTCCTACCGGCGTTGATGCCATAGGCGTGGTGGAGCTGTTCGGCGATCACCTCGCTGAGCACTCTCTCCGGCACTGACGCGAGCTGAAGCAGACCTTCCGCCGAATGCCGGACAACGGCCACGGACTACCCCCAGGCAGCACGAAAGACTCGTGCGGTATGGGGGCATGTCCGCCCTCACGCGAAAAGCGGAAGCCCGTCGGGCCGCATCTCCAATACGTCCGGAAGATTACAACGATCATCCAAGGGCAGGCATCCCCGCCGGGAAGCGGGCCGCCGCGGAGGTGGCGGGGTCAGCAGCCGGGGTATTTGTCGCGGGGGACCCGGCCGCCGGTGAACTGGGTGGTGAGGTCGCCGGAGAGGCCGACCCCGCCGTCCTGTGCTGAAAGAGTTACGGCGCTGCAGTTCTCGCCATGCTGCGGCTCCTCCCCGGCCCCTGAGCTCCATCACGCAGCCGGGTGCGCCGTCACCGCGGCAGCGTCACCAGCCCCGTCACCCGCCGCCGAAGCTGGTGACGCCCGGTCGCGTGTGACGGTCAGGGGGTGTTGCCGCCCTACCGGGGAAGTAGGACACTCCGAGGCTTACTGACGGCCCGGGAGCGTCGCGAGCGCCCGCGACCGCTGGGCGACCAGCTCGGCGTAGGTGCCGTCGCGCTCGGCCCACCGGTGCATCTGCACGCCCTTGACGAGGATCTCGTGGGGAGTGGGGTCGGCCCGGAGCAGATCCATCACCTCGGTGGCGAAGTCGGCGAGGGGGAGCGCGTTGGGGTTGAGCCGTGCCTGCTCGGGCGTGGTGGCGACAGCCGGGGGAACGAGCTCGGACACCTCGACGCCCGTGCCGTCCAGTTGCGCGCGCAACGCCTCGGTGTAGGCGTGTACGGCGGCCTTCGACGCCCCGTAGGTCGGCATGAGCGGGAACGGCAGGAACCCGATACCCGAGCTGACGGTGATGATGGCGCCGGAACCGCGCCCGACCAGGTGTGGGGTGAACGCGTCGATGACGCGGATGGTGCCGAGAAGGTTGGTGTCGATGATCTGCTGCGTGACACTGAAATGCGCGGGATCGCGCAGGTCCTCGGGGAGCATGATCCCGGACATCGTCACAATCGTGTCGAGGCCCGGGTGGCCGGCGAGGACAGCGTCGCGGGCATGGCCGACGCTGTCCTGGTCGGTCACGTCGATGCGGACGGTGCCGAATCCCTCGGCCGCGAGCCGGTCGAGCAGGTCGGCTCGCCGGCCGCCGACTACGACAGAGCTGCCGGCCGCGGCGAAGCGGCGAGCGAGTTCGAGACCGATTCCCGAGGTCGCGCCGGCGATGAAGACGGTGCGGTTGGTGATATCCACTTATTGCTCCTGCTCAGGGCGGGATGGGTCAGCGACGAAGCCGGCGGGCGCGGTCACGGGTCACCGTTCCGCGCGGCGGCGTCTTCAGCGTCGATTCGTTCACTGGGGCATGGGAGTGCCCCCGTTTTCCGGGGTCCGGTCAGGGCCCCCTTTGGCGGGGAACGCCGGAAATACGATGGCGGATGTGAGCGACGACAACCGCGCCAGCCTGCTCGGTGACTACCTCCGTGCCCGCCGGGCCCTGGTCACCCCGCAGCAGGCCGGGCTTGCGCCGGGCGGGAACCGGCGCGTCCCGGGGCTTCGCCGGGAAGAGGTCGCCATGCTCGCGGGCATCAGCGCCGACTACTACCTGCGGCTGGAGCGTGGCCGCGACAAGAACCCGTCACCGCAGGTGCTCGAATCCCTCGCGCGGGTCTTGCACCTCGACGAGGTCGAACAGGAATACCTTCTCAGCCTGGCCGCCGCACGCCCCGGGCCCCGGCGGCGCGGGAAGCCCGAACGCGTCCCCCCACGGTTGCATCAGCTCCCGGCGGCCGTACAGGTCCCGGCCTTCGTGGAGGGGCGCGCGTTCGACGTGCTCGCGTCCAACCGGCTCGCGGTCGCGCTCTCTCCGCGTCTGCAGCCCGGGCACAACCGGCTGCGGTCGCTGCTGCTCGATCCCGAGGAACAGGCGTTTCAGCAGGACTGGAGGCGCTCCGCCGAAGGATTCATCGCCGCCTTCAGGAGGTCGGCCACGGACGACATCGACAACCCGCGGTTCGTGGAACTGGTGGGGGAGCTCTCCCTGTCGAGCGAGCTCTTCCGGACGCTCTGGGCGCGCCACGACATCCGCACCCTCGACGGCGGCACCACCACCGTGAACCATCCCGTCGTCGGCGAGCTGCGCCTGCACCGCGACAAACTCCCCGTGGACGACCTGCTCCTCGTGCTCTACTACGCCGATCGGGGCAGCGAGAGCGACGAGAAACTCCGCCTCCTCGCCTCCATGGCCCACATGGCACCCGCGCCGACGGACGTCGGTGCGTAAACCGGCCGTGCCGGCAGCATCTCGAGACCCACCGCACCCCGACCGCCGTGCATCAGGTCGCCCGCCCTCCCCATACCGATGGGAGAGTCCGATCAGGCGGCAGGCCAACAGTGCCGTACCCCGGTGGGCGCCGGAAGTGGGACCACGCTTCCCGATGAAATCGGGCCGGCCTTCGCGTTCCTGTCCTCGGGCCCAGGACAGGGTTGCGTGTCAGGCCCTCGCGTTGCTCGTGATCCAAGGCTGGGCCGACGGGGGCGGCTGCGTTACGGAGAGTGAGTTGACGGGCACGGATACGATCCTGTTTACTGTTCGCGACTGCACCACTCATCTCGATGGGTGGCCCGGAGCCCCGTTCATCGGACGGGGCTCTATGTTTTCTCACCATCGGTCCGGGCGTCTGATCTTCCCGTGGGCTTGGAGCCGGTCGGGCAGCTGACATGCTTTCAACATGCTCGGGTTGATCTGCCTGAGGAACGTGGGGCGCGGCGATGAGATCGATGGCGCGCCTTTCATAGGGGTACGGGTTGGCCACCCCGATCGGGACGCCCAGCTCGTGACGGACCACCCGGATCGGCTCCGCCAGGTCCGCGTCATTGCTGACGACGAGGGCGCTGTCGCAGTCTCGCCGAAAGGCATCCAGGAGAAGGTACGTTGCCAGATTAACGTCAGAGCCCTTCTCCTCGGTCTTGACGACCTCGACGGTCCGTGGGCTGCCGGGTGTCGGGAAGGCCGGCGGCATGCGGGTGATCCGTTCCTGGAATCGTCCGAAGTGAACGGTGAGGTGGGGAATCGTCCGCAGGGCGCGCAAGTAGGTGTCTTGGCGCTTGTGAGCGCCCGGATCGTCCGGCCGGGCGGTGACCCTCGCGGTGAAGTACCGGATTCGGTGGACGCTGCCCTGCCGTACCAGGCGGTGGGCGAGAGCGTCGAGGTCCAGCCACTTGTACGGCGTTCCGCGCAGGCAACCCGTAGTAGAGGTTGAACCCGTCAACATAGACATTGGTAAGCACTGTGTAAATATATCGTCACTATTTGTAATGATGCTCAAGAGTGGTCGAACGAGAGTGCGGGGTACCGGGGGTTCGGGTGCGGCAGACAGCCTGTTACGGCCGTCCGGCCGGCGACCGGTTCGCGGACGACATGGTCCGGCTCAACCTCTCCACGTCTGCCCATGGCGGGACGACCGTGGACGGCCCGCTCGCCTCGAATGGGTCCGACGGGCTGGTCGCCGCTGCGGGCGGCGACGGTGCCCTGATCGCGCTCAGCAGGGTCCTGCTCGACGGGTCGCGAGCGGCAGGCCCGGGCGGGTGGCGGCCTGCCGCGCGGTGGTGAGGAGCGTGTTCTCGCGCCGGGTGTGAACTGCCCGCCCGGAAGCAAGGGTGTTCGATCCGCGGGTGGGCGGATTCTGGTGCGGGTCAGCAGCCGGGGTATTTGTCGCGGGGGACCCGGCCGCCGGTGAACTGGGTGGTGAGGTCGCCGGCGAGCTCGATGATGGTGTCCCTGCCCTCCAGCTCCGACAGCCAGTGCTGGGGGAGGGCGGCATCGCCGTACACGGTGCCGAGGATGTTGCCGCACAGGGAGCCGGTGGAGTCGCTGTCGCCGGAGTGGTTGACCGCCAGCAGCAGCGCCCGCTCGATGTCGTCGCCGCTCACCAGCGCGCTGTAGACCGCGATCGCGAGCGCCTCCTCGGCCACCCAGCCCCCGCCGAGCGTCTCCACCGCCTCCGGCGACGGCTGCGCCGTACGGGCCAGGGCCACCGCCGCGTCGAGCGCCGCGGTGGTCTCCTCGTGCGCGGGCCGCTCGGCCAGCAGGCCGAGAGTGTCGCGTACGGCCTCCGCGAGCGGCGCGCCCAGGGTCAGGAAGCAGATCAGCGCGGCGAAGGCCCCGGCCGCGAGATAACCGGTGGGGTGCCCGTGCGTGATCTGGGCGCAGTCGGCCGCATGCGTGAAGGCGGCACGAGGGTCGCGGGCGACAAGCCCGAACGGGGCGGAGCGCATGACGGTGCCGCAGCCCTTGGAACCGGGGTTGACCGGCCCGGGCATGCCGGGGGCGGCGAGCGGGCCGAGATCGGTGCGCAGCCCGGACATGCAAGCGTTGCCGGGCGCGCGGCGGGAGTACAGCCAGGTCTGCTCGCGGAGCGCGCCGGTGCGTACGAGGTCGTCCGCCGGTGGCGGGACGCGGTATTCCTGGGTGTCCAGCCAGCGCAGGTAGGCGTTGCGGACGACCTGCACCTCGCCGCCGCCGACGCCTCTGTCTTCGGCGCGTACGTCGGCGCGGATCAGCCCCTCGACGGTGAACAGCGTCATCTGGGTGTCGTCGGTGACCAGGCCGACCTTGCCGTGCCAGCCGGGCGCGAGGCCGGTCAGCCCCGCCTCTCCGTGCTTACTGCGGATGACGGCGATCGAGTCGAACTCGACGGGCGCGCCGAGTGCGTCGCCGACCGCTCCGCCGAGCAGGCAGCCGCGCACCCGCGCCCCGAACGGAATGTCGCCCGTTTCGGCATGGCTCACGATGATCCCCTTTCGTCCCTGGAATGAACCGTAGCGGTCTCCGTGGCTCCGCCGGGGGACCACCGGCTCCGGGCGTACGGCGGTCGCGGTCGCCGCCCCGCGCGGCGCCGAGCCGCTCGTGTACGGCGGGGCCGCGGTCGACCGCGGCTGACACCGGGGGCGGCCGTCAGGGCGTGCCGGCGCATACTGCGAGAGCGCCCGGAAGAGCGGCGCGGAGAGAGGGTCCCGTGCGGGCCGGGAACGGGCGTCGACGCTCCGAAACATGTCGATGACCGCCCGAAGCTTTCCGGCGGCACCCTTTACT
>JADGHC010000085.1 GCA_019689655.1 Microbispora sp. | reverse complement strand
GCCCTGGAGGGACCCGTACGCGACCAGGACCTGGCCGACCGGACGGCGGCCGGGCAGGCGTTCACGTTCGTGCGCACGGTCGAGGAGCTGTGCGAGATGTGGAGCGTGGACCCGCCGGGGGTGCTGCGCGCGGGCGGCCTCGCCGTACGGGATCTCAAACGGACGGCGCAGCTCCTCGACCTGCCGGAGTGGGCGGCGGGGCTGGTCGTCGAGGTCGCGCACGCGGCCGGGCTGATCGCGGCGGGCGAGGGGGAATGGCTGCCGACCGGCGGCTACGACGGCTGGCGGGTCAAGGCCACCGAGGACCGCTGGGCGGTGCTCGCCGGCGCGTGGGCCACGATGGAGCGCGCCCCGGGGCTGATCGGCGAGCGGGACGACCGCGACCGCCCGCTGAACGCCCTCCACCCCGACCTGCGCAGGCCGGGAGCGGCCCAGACGCGGGCGCGCATGCTCGCCGTGCTGGAGGCCGCGCCGCCGGGCCTCGCGCCGACGCCCGAGTCGGTGCTGGCCCGGCTCGCCTGGGAGCAGCCCCGCCGCCACCCCGCGCTGCGCGACCGGCTCGTACGCTTCGCCCTGCGCGAGGCCGAGCACATCGGCGTCACCGGGCTGGGTGTGCCGGCCGCGCACGGCCGCTCGGTCGCGCGCGGCGACGGCGGGGCGGCCGGCCTGCTGGCGCCGCTGCTGCCGCAGCCGGTCGACCACGTGCTGCTGCAGGCCGACCTCACGGCCGTCGCGCCGGGCCCGCTGACCACCGACCTCGGCCGCCGGCTCGCGCTGACGGCCGACGTCGAGAGCAAGGGCGGGGCGACGGTGTACCGCTTCTCCGAGCAGTCGGTCCGCCGGGCGCTCGACGCGGGATACTCGGCCGACGACCTGCTCGCCATGCTGGAGCGCCACTCGGCCACCCCGGTCCCCCAGCCGCTGGCGTACCTGGTGACCGACGTGGCCCGCCGCCACGGCCGCATCCGCGTCGGCACGGCGTCGGCCTACGTCCGGTGCGACGACCCGGCCCTGCTCGACGAGGTGCTCGCCGACAAACGAGCCGCTTTGCTGCGGCTGCGGCGGCTCGCGCCGACCGTGCTGGCGTCCAAGACGTCCAGGGCCGCGCTGGTCGACTCGCTGCGGGCGATGGGGTACGCGCCGGTGGCCGAGTCGCTGGAGGGCGACGTGGTCGTCGCGCGGGCCGACGCGCGGCGGACCGAGGGACAGCTCGCCGCCCGCGTGACCGCGAACACCGCACCCGACCCCGACGTGGTGGCCGCGGCCGTACGGGCGATGCGGGCGGGCGACGCGCGGCGGCGGCCGGTCGAGGCACCGGAGGGCCAGGTGCCCCGCTCCCCCGCGGCCGCCACGATCAGCGCGCTCCAGGAGGCCATCCGGCAGGGGACGCGGGTGTGGATCGGCTACCTCGACTCGCAGGGAAACGCCACCAGCCGCATCCTCGAACCGGCCCGCATGGAGGGCGGCTACCTCACCGCGTACGACGAGACCCGGGCGATGGTCCACCGCTTCGCCCTGCACCGCATCACGGGCGTCGCCGACATCGGCCAGTGACATAGCCGTGGTAAACCTTGAGATCCGCCGTAGTAAAGGATTTCAGGGTGACGACTCCAGAGCAACAGGGACAGGGTTCGCAGAATTGGCAGACCCCGCCCACCCCATATGGACCGCCGTCCGGCTCCAACCCCTACGGACAACAGCAGTACGGCACGCCGCCGGGGCCCGGCGTGAACCAGCAATACGGTCAATACGGCCAGCAGGCGCCGAACCCATATCAGCAGCAGTACGGTTACTACCCGCCCGGCGGTTACCCGCCGCGGCCGGAGGGCCCCCGCACGCACGCGATCGTGGCCCTCGTCATCAGCCTTGTGCTGGCGCTGAGCTGCTATGTGACCCTCGGCGGCATCGCCGGGTCGATCCTGTCGGGCATCGCGCTCAGCAAGGTGGACACCGAGCCGGACAAGGCCCGGGGGCTGCTGAAGTGGACGTGGATCTCCATCGGCATCAACGTCGCGCTGCTCCTGATCGGGATCGTGGCGGTCATCTGGGCGGGGGTCAACGGCTACCTGGACTGATGCCCGCGACGGATTCCCGCGGCTGGGACTGATTCGGCCCGGCCTCGTGTTTGATAGGCGATAGCCGTACGCAGGAGGAGGCGAGGCATGAGGGCCGGATATGAGGGGACCAGGCGTTGAGTGACGGGCCGCTGATCGTTCAGTCGGACAAGACACTGCTGCTTGAGGTCGATCATCCGCGCGCGGACGAGTGCCGCAAGGCCATCGCCCCCTTCGCGGAGCTCGAACGGGCACCCGAGCACGTGCACACCTATCGGGTCACCCCGCTCGCGCTGTGGAACGCCCGGGCCGCCGGGCACGACGCCGAGCAGGTGGTGGACGCGCTGATCAGCTACAGCCGCTACCCCGTGCCGCACGCGCTGCTGGTGGACGTGGCCGAGACCATGGCGCGGTACGGCAGGCTCCGGCTGGAGAAGCACCCCATTCACGGCCTGGTCCTCACCGGCACCGACCGCGCGGTGCTTGAGGAGGTCCTGCGCTCCAAGAAGATCCAGCCGCTGGTCGGGGAGCGGTACGGCGCCGACATGGTGGCCGTGCACCCCTCCGAGCGCGGCACCATCAAGCAGACGCTGCTCAAGCTGGGCTGGCCGGCCGAGGACCTGGCCGGGTACGTCGACGGCGAGCACCACCCGATCGAGCTGCGCGAGGACGGCTGGGCGCTGCGGCCGTACCAGAGGGAGGCGGCGGACGCCTTCTGGCACGGCGGCTCCGGGGTCGTGGTGCTGCCGTGCGGCGCGGGCAAGACGATCGTGGGCGCGGCGGCGATGGCGCGCGCCAAGGCGACCACGCTGATCCTGGTCACCAACACGGTGTCGGCCCACCAGTGGAAGCAGGAGCTCATCCGGCGCACCTCGCTGACCGAGGACGAGATCGGCGAGTACACCGGCACCAAGAAGGAGATCCGGCCGGTCACCATCGCCACCTACCAGGTCATGACGACCCGGCGGCAGGGCGCGTACCGGCATCTGGAGCTGTTCGACGCCCGCGACTGGGGGCTCATCGTCTACGACGAGGTCCACCTGCTGCCCGCGCCGATCTTCCGGATGACCGCCGACCTGCAGGCCCGGCGGCGCATCGGGCTCACCGCCACGCTCGTCCGCGAGGACGGCCGGGAGGGCGACGTCTTCTCGCTCATCGGGCCCAAGCGGTACGACGCGCCCTGGAAGGAGATGGAAAACCAGGGCTACATCGCGCCCGCCGAGTGCATCGAGGTGCGGGTGACGCTCAGCGACGACGAGCGGCTGGCCTACGCGATGGCCGACAGCGACGAGCGCTACCGGTTCTGCTCGACCACCCCCGCGAAGATCAAGGTCACCGAGGCGCTGGTGCGGCGGCACGCGGACGAGCAGGTGCTGGTCATCGGCCAGTACATCGATCAGCTCGACGAGCTGGGCGAGCACCTGGACGCGCCGGTCATCAAGGGTGAGACCAAGGTCAAGGAGCGCGAGCGCCTGTTCCAGGCGTTCCGCGACAAGGAGATCCGGGTGCTGGTGGTCTCGAAGGTCGCCAACTTCTCCATCGACCTGCCCGAGGCGTCCGTGGCGATCCAGGTCTCCGGCACGTTCGGCTCCCGTCAGGAGGAGGCCCAGCGGCTCGGCCGCGTGCTGCGCCCCAAGGCCGGCGGCGGTGGCGCGCGCTTCTACTCGGTGGTCAGCCGCGACACCGTCGACCAGGAGTTCGCCGCGCACCGGCAGCGCTTCCTGGCCGAGCAGGGGTACGCCTACCACATCATCGACGCCGACGACGTGGGCGAGGAGGATCCGGCGCGGTGACCTCCGCCGGGCGGCGCCGCCGGGAGGCGCCGCCTGGGGCACACATGGCAAGGCCTGGCCTGCCGGAACCTACCTCAGGTCCAGGAGATGCCCTTCGGCGTTGTCACCACATCACCCCCTTGCGCCTTACCTTCACTTGATGCAGTTGTGATGGCGGCAATACCCAGCACACGAGACGAATCACGCAATATACCCATTTTTCGTGTTACTTCTGGTTCATTGCCGCTCAAGTCGCTCCACTGGGGAGCCACTAAAGCTCGCATAATTGGGCATTTGCTGACAAATCACCCCAATACCGCATGACGTAGCCCCGGCGGCCGGGGACGCTTCCCCGCCGGACTTCCCCGGGCCGGTCACCCGGCCGCGGTCACTGCACGGCCAAACCGCCGGCGAACAGCACCACCAGCGCCGCGATCCAGGCCACCACGGCGGCGCCGTACAGCGACTCGCGCCGGGCGAGCCAGGCGACCCCCGTGGTGCCCGCCGCGACGATCGCGACCATCACCGACAGCGCGATCACCCCGGCGATCCGGTCCGCGCAGTCCGGTGGCGGTTCCGGGTCCGCCGGACAGAAGGCCTGCTGGCTCCAGCCGCCGAAAACCGCGAATCCCCACAGCGTCGCGAGCAGCAGGCTCGCCGCCGCCTGGACCGCCGGAGGAACCTCGGTGCGCGTCACCCGGGTACAGATACCCGTCCCGGGAAACGGCGACACGCGCGGAAATTACCGTTTCGGCATCGCGTGATCCATCGCTAAGCTCTTGTGTTTCCCGCTTCCACCAATCCTGATCTCATCATGCCCGGAGGAGTTTTCCGCATGCCGGAAAATGTGCTCGAAGCCGAGCGCGCCCATCTCGCGGTCTCCCGCGCCGCACTGCGTGCGATGCGTGAGCACGCGCAGTCGCTGTCGGCGGACGCCGCGGGCGACTGGGTGTCGCAGCAGGTCCTGCAGGGCCTGCTCGACCAGCGGGTGGCCGCGCTCGCCGACCATCCCGACACCCCGCTGTTCTTCGGCCGGCTGGACCACACGGCCCGCGACGACCTGCCGAGCACCGTGTACGTCGGCCGCAGGCACGTCCACGACGAGGGCGGCCGGCCGCTCGTCATCGACTGGCGCGCCCCGGTCTCACGCGCCTTCTACCAGGCGAGCCCGGCCGACCCCATGGGCGTCGCGCTGCGCCGCAGGTTCGGTTACCAGGGCGGCGAACTCACCGCGTACGAGGACGAGCCGCTCGACGGCAGGGAACTCGGGCGCAGCAGACTGCTCACCGAGGAGATCGAGCGGCCGCGCACCGGCCCGATGCGGGACATCGTGGCGACGATCCAGCCCGACCAGGACGAGATCGTCCGCGCGGACCTCGGGGTGACCGTCTGCGTGCAGGGCGCGCCCGGCACCGGTAAGACCGCCGTCGGCCTGCACCGCGCGGCCTACCTGCTGTTCACCCACCGGGAGAAGCTGTCGCGCAGCGGCGTGACGATCGTCGGGCCCAACCGGGCCTTCCTCGCCTACATCTCCTCGGTGCTGCCCGCGCTCGGCGAGGTGAAGGTCGACCAGACGACCGTGGGCGGCATCCTCGGCGACCACGCCCATCCCGAGGACCCCGCGGTGGCGGCGGTGAAGGGCGACGCCCGCATGGCCGAGGTGGTGCGGCGGGCCCTGTGGCTGCACGTCACCAAACCCGTCGAGGGCCTGCTGTTCACCAAGGGCGTCAACCGCTACCGGGTGCCCGACTACGAGGTCCGGGAGATCGTGGCCTCGCTGCGCGGCACGACGAGGTACGGCCCCGGCCGCAACACCCTGGCCCAGCGGCTCGCCCACGCCGTGCTCGTCCAGATGGAACGGCGCGGGGAGTCGCCCGACGACCGGGTGCAGGACGCCGTGGCCCGCTCCAAGCCCGTCAAGACCGTGCTCGACGCCGTCTGGCCGAAGCTCACCCCCGAACAGGTGCTGTTCCGGTTGCTGTCGGACGCGGAGTTCCTCGCCAAGGCGGCGCGGTCGGACCTGTCCCCCGAGGAGCAGCAGCTCATCCTGTGGCGCAAGCCGTACAAATCACATCGATCGGCCAAGTGGACGGCCGCCGACGCGGCGCTGCTGGACGAGATCGGCGACCTGATCGAGCGGACGCCGTCGCAAGGACACATCGTGGTGGACGAGGCGCAGGACCTGTCGGCGATGCAGCTGCGCGCACTCGGACGCCGCTGCCGCAACGGCACGGCGACCGTGCTCGGCGACCTCGCGCAGGGCACCACGCCGTGGTCGGCACGGTCGTGGAAGACCGTGCTCGACCATCTCGGCCAGCCCTCGGGCGAGGTGGTCGAGCTCACGATGGGCTTCCGCGTGCCCCGCGAGATCCTCGACTTCGCCGCCCGTCTGCTGCCCTCCGTCGCGCCGGAGCTCGCCCCGCCCCGCTCGCTGCGTTCCGGCGCCGGTTCCCTGTCCGTACGCCGCGAGGCCGACGTCGCCGCCGCCCTTCCCGGGGCCGTACGCCAGTCCCTCGCGCGGGAGGGCTCCATCGGGGTCATCGCGGCCGACGCCGCCCTTCCCGCGCTCGCGGCGGCCCTGGAGGCCGCGGGGGTGCCGCACACGGTGCTCGGCCCCGACTCGACCGGCCACGACCGGGTGCTGCTGGTGCCGGCGACGCTCGCCAAGGGTTTGGAATATGACCATGTGATCGTCGCCGAACCCGCCGAGATCGCGGAGGCCGAGGAACGCGGCCTCGCCCGCCTCTACGTGGTCCTCACCCGGGCGGTGACGTCGCTGACCATCCTGCACAACCGCGAGCTGCCGGAGGAGCTGCGTTGAGCGCACCGGACGTACACATCCGCACCGGCCTGCCGGAGGACGTCGAGGACGTCCTGCGCTTTTGGCGGGAGGCCGCCGAGAACACCGACAGGCACGACGACGCCGCCAAGGTCACGGCCCTGATCGAGCGCGATCCCGAGGCGCTGCTGATCGCCGAGATCGACGGCCGCATGGTCGGCACGCTCATCGCCGGCTGGGACGGCTGGCGCGCCCACCTCTACCGGCTCGCCGTGGACCCCGCTCACCGGCGCATGGGCATCGGGTCGCGGCTGATCCGGACCGCCGAGGAGCGGTTCAGGAAGTTCGGCGCGTTCCGCGCGGACGCGATGGTCCTGCACGACAACACGCTGGCGCACCACGCCTGGACGGCGGCGGGGTACGCGCCGCAGCCCGAATGGGGACGCTGGGTCAAGCGCCTCGACTGACGGCCCGCGGCGACGGGAAAGGGCGGTTCCCCGAGGGGAACCACCCTTCCGTTGAGATGAAGCAGGCGGATGGATCAGAAGTCCATGTCGCCGCCGCCGGGCACGGAGGGAGCCTTCTCCTTCTCGGGCTTCTCGGCGATGACGGCCTCGGTGGTCAGGAACAGCGCCGCGATGGACGCCGCGTTCTGCAGCGCCGAGCGGGTGACCTTGGCCGGGTCGATGATGCCGGACTCGAACATGTTGACGTACTCGCCGGTCGCGGCGTTGAGGCCCTCACCAGCCGGGAGGCTGCGGACCTTCTCCACCACGACGCCGCCCTCGAGGCCGGCGTTGACGGCGATCTGCTTCAGCGGCTCCTCCAGAGCCTTGCGGACGATCGCGGCGCCGGTGGCCTCGTCGCCGGTCAGCTCGAGCTTGTCGAACGCCTTGGCGCCGGCCTGCAGCAGGGCCACGCCACCGCCGGGGACGATGCCCTCCTCGACCGCGGCCTTGGCGTTGCGGACGGCGTCCTCGATGCGGTGCTTGCGCTCCTTGAGCTCGACCTCGGTGGCCGCGCCGGCCTTGATGACGGCCACGCCGCCGGCCAGCTTGGCGAGGCGCTCCTGAAGCTTCTCGCGGTCGTAGTCGGAGTCGGTGCGCTCGATCTCGGCGCGGATCTCGTTGACCCGGCCGGCGATCTGCTCGGCGTCACCGGCACCGTCGACGATGGTGGTCTCGTCCTTGGTCACGACGACCTTGCGGGCGCGGCCGAGCAGGTCGAGGGTGGCGTTCTCGAGCTTGAGACCGACCTCCTCGGAGATGACCTGGCCACCGGTGAGGATGGCGATGTCGCCCAGCATGGCCTTGCGGCGGTCGCCGAAGCCCGGAGCCTTGACGGCCACGGACTTGAACAGGCCGCGGATCTTGTTGACGACCAGGGTGGCCAGGGCCTCGCCCTCGACGTCCTCGGCGATGATGACCAGCGGCTTGCCGGACTGCACGACCTTGTCGAGCAGCGGCAGCAGGTCCTTGTTGGCCGAGACCTTGGAGTTGACGATCAGGATGTACGGGTCCTCGAAGACCGCCTCCATGCGCTCGGGGTCGGTCACGAAGTAGCCGGACACGTAACCCTTGTCGAAGCGCATACCCTCGGTGAGCTCCAGCTCCAGGCCGAAGGTGTTGCTCTCCTCGACGGTGATGACGCCTTCCTTGCCGACCTTGTCCATCGCCTCGGCGATGAGGGCACCGATCTCGGTGTCGGCGGCGGAGATGGAGGCGGTGGAGGCGATCTGCTCCTTGGTCTCCACGTCCTTGGCGAGCTTCGACAGCTCCTCGCTGACGCGCTCGACGGCGGCCTCGATGCCCTTCTTCAGCGCCATCGGGTTGGCACCGGCGGCCACGTTGCGCAGACCCTCGCGGACCAGCGCCTGGGCGAGCACGGTAGCCGTCGTGGTGCCGTCACCGGCAACGTCGTCGGTCTTCTTGGCGACTTCCTTGACGAGCTCGGCGCCGATCTTCTCCCACGGGTCCTCGAGCTCGATCTCCTTGGCGATGGAGACACCGTCGTTGGTGATCGTGGGGGCGCCCCACTTCTTCTCCAGGACGACGTTGCGGCCCTTCGGGCCGAGGGTCACCTTCACGGCGTCGGCGAGCTGGTTCATACCGCGCTCGAGACCGCGCCGGGCGTCCTCGTCAAACGCGATCATCTTGGCTGCCATTAGGCTAGACCTCCCAGTAGCAGGGTGTCTTCAACGGACCGAGCCGACGCCCGCGACGGCTTGGACCCGCTATCCCTGCGCGGGCCCCATCGCCCCGATCCCGGTTGTTGTCACTCTCGACCTCAGAGTGCCAAACCAAGTATCTAGCACTCTACCCCTGAGAGTGCAAGCGGAAGCCACTCTGACCAGCTTGGACGATATGTCCGGACCGCACGCCGGTCACCGGGCGAAGGCAGACGACGAGCACCCGGGCTATCCGCGACAGCACCCCGGCAACGCCCGACGAACCAGGACCAGGGCCATCCACGGCAACCGCCCGCGGCGACGCCACGCCGGCGACAGACGTTGGCGTCCGTGCGCCGGAGGGCACGCCTCCTCGCCGACCCGCGTCGCATGACGGTTCCGCACGCGCGCCCGGCCGGGGACCGGCGAACGCGCACCCATGAGGGCCACGGCGGCGCGCCTTCCGGTGAACGCGCCCCCGGGGCGCGCGGTAGACCGCGTTTCCCGCTCCCGGCACGGCGAGATTTCCCGCCCCTCGGCATGTCGAGCGGATAAGTACGTCTCGCCGGCCACGCCGGAACCAGAGACGCCCGGGGACGGCCCGAGGGCCCAGACATCCCGGCCGCACCGGGAAACCGAGACACCCCGGGAAGAGGCACCGGGGAAAGCGAGGCGGACGACCGGGGCACCAGACATCCCGGCCGCACCGGGAACCGGGACACCCGGAGAATCAGAGACATCACGAGACCAGAAAAACCTGGACGTCCGCACCAGATAACCCGCTACGCGGGGAGAACCGGACCGCGTAATGAACCAGGCGAACCGAGGAACCGGGGCAAGGCGAAAACCAGGGCGACCAAGCGAGAAAACCGGCGAAACCCGGCGAATCAGGGAACAGAGGACACAACCCGGCGGGCATGCCAGGCCCGGGATAGGCGACCATCCCCGGCCTGGGATAGGCGAAGATCCGGGATAGGCGAAGGCCCGGCCCGCGGGAGATCGCGAGCCGGGCCTTTCAATGGTCGATGACGGGGTCAGACAGTCCGTACGGCCTCCGCCTGCGGGCCCTTCTGACCCTGCGTGATGTCAAACTCAACCCGCTGACCCTGCTCGAGGGACTTGTAGCCGTCCATCAGGATTGCCGAGTAATGGACAAACACGTCCTTACCACCGTCTACCGCGATGAAGCCGTAGCCCTTGTCCGCGTTAAACCATTTGACGGTGCCCTGCGCCACTTGCCACTCCTCTTGCCGGGCTGGGGACCACACCCAAGAAGCCCCCGCTTTTGTCGATCGTCCTCGACCATACCTGTGTCAAGGCGCAGGACAACAGAGTCAATCCGCAAACTACTACTTGGCGTTCGCTCTAAGCGGGATTGAGGATTTTTCACTTTGCTGTTGAATAGTTGAGCGCTACACCATTTGCCATAGCCCGTATGACTTCTCGGACGGCAGAAAGCCCATGTCAGGTGCTTGGCATCGGTGCGGCTCATCAGCCTCCGGCGACGGCGGGGATGACCGAAATCTGCACCCCGTCCGGGGTCGCGGTGTCCAGACCATCGGCGAATCGGACGTCCTCTTCCCCGACGTAGACGTTGACAAAACGCCGGATCTTTCCCGTCTCGTCAAGGATGCGCCCGCCGATGCCGGGGTAGTCCGCGTCCAGCTTGCGCAGGACCTCGCGGAGCGTCCCTCCCTCCGCGCTCACCTCCGCGGCTCCGTTGGTGTACGTCCGGAGAATCGTCGGAATCCGCACGGAAACGCTCATTTTTCACTCGCTTTCGTTGCTGCCGATGGGCCTTGAGAGACGCTTTCAGTTGGCGAATGCCGTACGGAACGCGTCGAGAGAGGGACGGATGACGGCGGCGGGGCGGGCGTACCCGGCCACCGCGTCGAGCGTCTTGAGCCCGTCACCGGTGTTCAGCACCACGGTCGTGGCGTCGGGGTCGAGGCGTCCCTCGCGCGCCAGCTTGCGCAGCACGCCGACCGTGACGCCGCCCGCCGTCTCGGCGAAGACGCCCTCCGTCCTGGCCAGCAGGCGGATCGCGTCGACGATCTCCTCGTCGGTCACGTCCTCGACCGCCCCGCCCGTCCGCCGGGCGATGTCGAGCACGTACGGCCCGTCCGCGGGGTTGCCGATCGCCAGGGACTTGGCGATGGTGTCCGGCCGCACCGGCTGCACCACGTCATGCCCGGCCTTGAACGCCCGGGAGACCGGCGCACAGCCCTCGGCCTGCGCCCCGAAGATCCGGTAGGGCCGATCCTCGACCAGCCCCAGCTTGATCAGCTCACGGAAGCCCTTGTCGATCTTGGTGAGCTGCGACCCGGAGGCGATCGGGATGACGATCTGGTCGGGCAGCCGCCAGCCGAGCTGCTCGGCGATCTCGTACGCCAGCGTCTTGGAACCCTCGGCGTAGTACGGCCGGAGGTTGACGTTGACGAAGCCCCACTTCTCCCCCAGCTCGTCGCCCATGAGCTCGGAGCAGAAGCGGTTCACCTCGTCATAGGTGCCGTCGATGCCGACCAGGCGGCCGCCGTACGCGGCGGCCATGGTGACCTTGGCCGCCTCCAGGTCGGCGGGGATGAACACGCAGGAGTCCAGTCCCGCCCGGGCGGCCGCCGCGCCCACCGCGCCGGCGAGGTTGCCGGTGGAGGAGCACGACAACGTGTGGAACCCGAAGTTACGTGCGGCCTCGACCGCGATCGCGACGACCCGGTCCTTGAAGGAGTGGGTGGGGTTGCCGGAGTCGTCCTTGACGTACAGCGACCGCAGTCCCAGCTCGGCCGCGAGCCGGTCGGCCTTCACAAGCTTCGTCCAGCCGGGCTGGAGATTGGGCTTGTCCGCCACGTCGGCGGGGACGGGGAGCAGGGAGCGGTATCTCCAGATGTTCGCCGGACCGGACTCGATGTCCTCCCGGCGAACCTCGCCGAAGTCGTACGCCACCTCAAGGGGGCCGAAACACTCCGAACAGGCGAAGATCGGACCGAGGTCGTAGCGGGCGCCGCATTCGCGACACGACAGACCGGCAGCCGGGCCGAATTCGATGGTGTGAGCGGAAGTGTTGACGGCAGTGCTGGTGTGCGCCATGAAGCGAGGCCTTTCCCTCATCTTCGCTCGCGACCACCTTGGCCGCGAGCCGGAATTGGCACCTGTCCCGGCCGGGCCTCGTGGGCACGAGTTCGACACCGGGGAGGTTGCCGGGGCTTCACAGGGCCGGTCCCTCCACCCCTCTGGATGAGCATGTTCAGTTGTCGGACCTCTACAAAAAGGTCCTCAAGCGCCTCTCCCGCCAATCAGGCAAATGTTGTCGGCAGCGGCACTAGCACTGTACCCCGGCGTCCCCTGTGTCCGTTCCGGCGTCTCATATGCCGAGATGATTTGTATCAGCCGTACGCCTCGCCGAGGGCGGTCTGCACGTACTTGCGCGCCTGATGGATGCGCGATTTGACCGTTCCGAGGGGGATCTGCAGCTGTTCGGCGACCTCTGAGTAATCGAGCTGGCAAATATCACGAAGCACGAGCGCCTGGGCGAGATCGGGCCGTTCGGCCTCCAGCGCCTCCATCGCGTCGAGCAGGTCGAGCCGCGAGCCGGCGATCACGCTCACCCGCCGCGGATCGGGCCGCTGCTCGGGCAGCTCCTCCGCCTGCTCGGACGAACGCCGCTTGAGCGAGCGGTAGGTGGTCCTGGCGCAGTTGACGGTCACGATGTGCAGCCAGGTGCTGAATTTGGCCCGCCCCTCGAACCTGGCGATGTTGCGCGCCACGGCGAGCAGCGTGTCCTGCGCGGCCTCCTCGGCATCCTGCCGATACGGTAGAAGCCGCTCGCAGTGCCGCAGCACGTCGGGCTCGATACGCCGCAGCAGTTCACCGAGCGCGCGATGATCCCCCTGGGCAGCCGATCGGGCCAGGTCCTCGGTCGTGTCGTCCAGTGCCATCCCGTATCCAGCCCTCCCGCGATCGGTTGACATCCTATTGACGGAGGTCGGCTTTTATTAATCTTCCGGCATGCGCGCCCGCTCTGATCGAGGGAAAACCCAGATGAGCAGCACCGTTTTGATTGCGTCGAACAGGGGCCCGGTTTCCTTCACGCTGTCGGACGACGGCACCCTGACCATGCGCAGGGGCGGGGGCGGGCTGGTTTCCGGCCTGTCCGAGGTGGTCAAGGACACCGACGTCCTGTGGGTCTGCGCGGCGCTGTCGGACGGTGACCGGGGCGCGGTGCGCCGGGCGCCCGGCGGGCGGCTCGACCGCGCCTTCGCGACCGGGCCGATCCGCATGCTGGACATTCCGCCGGCCGTCTTCCATCGGGCCTACAACGCGGTGGCCAACTCGACCCTCTGGTTCGTCAACCACCTGCTTTACAACACGCCTTTCGCGCCCGAGTTCGGCACCCGGTTCCAGCGCGAATGGGAGTCGTACCGCACGTACAACGGCGCCTTCGCGCTGGCCCTGGCCGAGGAGGCGGCGCCCCGGGCCCGGGTCATGGTGCAGGACTACCACCTGACGCTGGCCCCCGCGCTGCTCAGGGTCGAGCGGCCCGACCTGCGCATCGCCCACTTCTCGCATACGCCCTGGGCGCCGCCCGAGTACTTCTCGCTGCTGCCCGGGGACGTCGTGGCGGAGGTGCTGACCGGCATCCTCGGCGCCGACCACGCCGGATTCCTCACCGCGCGCTGGGCCCGCTCCTTCATGGACTGCTGCGAAACGCTGCTCGGGGCGAGGGTGGACCACGACGCCCGTACGGTGACCTACGACGGGCGGACCACCCGGATCGGCGTGCACCCGCTCGGCGTGAACGGCGAGGCGCTGCTCGCGCGGGCCGCCGAACAGGACGTCGAGTCGCACATGACCGCGATCAGGGATCACGTGGGCGACCGCAAGCTGATCGTACGAATCGACCGCACCGAGCTGTCCAAGAACATCGTGCGCGGCCTGCGGGCCTACCAGGAGTTCCTGGCCACCCATCCCGAATGGCACGGCCGGGTCGTCCATCTCGCGTTCGCCTACCCCTCCCGGCACGACCTGCCGGAATACCGCGAGTACACGGCCGCCGTGCAGCGCTGCGCCAAGGAGATCGAGGACGAGTACGCGACCGAGGACTGGGATCCGCTGATCCTCAACGTCAACGACGACTACCCGCGCTCGCTGGCCGCCTTCCGGCTGGCCGACGTGCTGCTCGTCAACCCGATCAGGGACGGCATGAACCTGGTGGCCAAGGAGGGCCCGATCCTGTCGCCGCGGTGCGCGCTGGTGCTGTCCCGCGAGGCGGGCGCGGCGGCCGAGCTGGGGGCCGACTCGCTGCTGGTCAACCCTTACGACGTGTCCGGCACGGCGGCGGCGCTGCACGAGGCGCTGACGCTGCCGGAGTCCGAGCGTCTCGCGCGCGGAATGCGGCTCCGCGCAGCCGCCACCGCCCTGCCGCCCCAGCGCTGGTTCGAAGACCAGCTCGCCGCGCTTCAGTAGGAACGAGGCCTGCCCGGCGGGTGATCGGTTGCGTTAGTCTTGCCTGGCTTTGGACCGCAACACAACGGTCACCAGGGATCGCCCCACCTGGTTGATCTATCTGCAGCTCGCCACCTTCGCCACCTACCTGTACGGCATGTCGGCCTCGGTGCCCCTCCTGCGCGCCGAGCTCGGCGTATCCCAGGCCGTCGCCGGGTTGCACGGCACCGTGATGGCGCTCGGCGGCATCGCGGGCGGGCTTCCGTCGCCCGCGGCCGCCGCCCGGGTTCCGTACGGCTGGCGCTTCCACGACGCCGGGTCCACGCTGCTGTGCTGCGTGGCCTTGGAATTCGCCTTCAACCTGTGGGCCGCCGCGCTGTTCGGCCAGCGGACCGGGCTGTCGCCGGGGGTGGCGGCGACCGCGCTGACCGCGATGCTGGCCGGCATGGCCGTGGGCCGGTTCGGCGGCGCCCGGCTGGCCCTGCGCTTCACGCCGGGGTCGGTGCTGCTCGGCGCGGGCGCCGGGCCGCGTTCCTGATCACGTCCGCGGCTTTGGGCCGGTCGGCTCCAGGTCGCGTTCGCCAGGCTCGAGTTCAGCTCCGGGTGGTCCCACCGGTCGAGGATCAGGATCTCCGAGGTGGGCAGATACCACTCGCGCTGGTTGCAGCGCAGGCTCACCCGCCCCTTCTTGCCGGCGCACCATGCCCCGGACGCTATCCGCGGCCGTTTGGAGACGAGTTGCCGATCTCCGTCACCAGGTCGCGGAGCAGGGCCACGACGCCGTCGGGCCCGTCGACCACCACGTCGGCGCGCTCCGCCAGCGCGGTCACCTCCGCGGACCCGCTGCACACCCGTACGCCGGGGATCCCGGCCGACTCGACCGCGTCGAAGGCGGCGAGGTCGCCCAGGTCGTCGCCGGCGAACATGACCGAGCGGGCGCCGCGCTCGGCGAGGAAGGCCGACAGGGCCCGTCCCTTGTCCATCCCGGCCGGCCGCAGCTCCAGCACCATGC
>JADGHC010000758.1 GCA_019689655.1 Microbispora sp. | reverse complement strand
CCACGGGCAGGGGGCGGTGCACACGGCCAGACGGCCAGGGCGGCGCGCGCAACCAGACGGCTGGGGGCTGCGCACGGCCAGGCGACCGGCGGCGACCGAGACAACCGCGGAAAGGAGGAGAGTGGCACGCGCCGCGTGGCGCTCGGCCGGGCGTCCGCATGTTTGCCCGGTGCAATATCACGATTGTCATGGGGACCGTGTAAAAACGGTGCCTATGGCAATGGGAGCGGACGAGGAGCCGACCGGCGACGACCTGGAGGCCGTCACCGCCGCCGTGCTCGCCGCCTCGCGCGTGCTCGTCGCGATCTCCGCGCGCTCGCTGGCCGCCGCGGAGGACAGGGTCACCGTGCCGCAGTTCCGCATGCTGCTGGTGGTCGGGCAGGGCGAGACCAAGTTGGTGACGCTGGCCGAAAAGCTCGGGGTGAACCCGTCGACCGCCCTGCGCATGGCCGACCGCCTCGCCGCCGCCGGTCTGCTGCGACGTGAGGTGAACCCGCAGAACCGGCGGGAGACCCTGCTGCGGCTGACCGACAACGGGCGGCGGGTCGTGGAAGACGTCACCGCCCGGCGAAAGGAGGAGATCGCGGCGATCCTCGCACGGATGCCCGCGGCCCAGCGGCAGGCTCTCATCGGTGCCATGCGGGAGTTCAACGCCGCGGCGGGTGAACCACCCACGCGCACCGCCTTCCCGCTCGGCTGGCCCGACCCCTCCTGACATCGCGCTCGGGGAGGGCTGTCGGACTAAGGTGAAGATCTATGGATGAAACTTCCCCCGGCTGGGATGCGATTGACGGTGCACTCGCCCGGATCTACGGCGATACGGAGCCCTACCACTGGGGGACGATCATCAAGTGGGCCCTCGGCGGCCCTGACCCGCTCGACGGGATCAGCGCCTACCGGCGCGAGGACCCGGTCCCGCATTGGCATTACGTCTCCTACGGGATGACCGAGCTTTACGAGAAGCAATCCGATAATCCCGACGAATCGGGCTGGGGCTTCGAGTTCACCTTCCGGCTGGCGCGCGATCCCGCCGCGCCCGCCGACGCCGAGCCGCCGGTCTGGCCGGCCAACTTCCTGCAGAATCTCGGCCGGTACGTGTTCCAATCGGGCAACTGGTTCGAGGCCGGGCACCACATCGACCTCAACGGCCCGATCGCCACCAGCCGCAGCGACACCGTGATCCGCGCCGCCGCGTTCGTCCGGGACCCGGAACTCGGGGCGATCTCCACACCGCACGGCCGCGTGGAATTCCTGCAGGTGGTCGGGCTCGCCTATGACGAATACGAGGCGGCCCGCAGCTGGAACACCGAATCGCTGCTGGAAACACTGAGCCCGCGCATGCCGCTGTTCGTGACCGACATCGACCGGGCCTCGCTGCTGACGGTTCCGAGCGTGGCCGAGGCCGTGCGGCAGGGCGCCGCACGCGACGGATCGAGCCAGGGCGCGTTGTTCGTGGACGTCGTGGGCTGGACTCGGGAGGCCGACGCGGTCACGATCCGCCTGGGCGCGCTGCCCGCCCCGTCGATCGCCGAGGCGCTCCGCCGCCGCCTGCCGTACGGCCGCGACCTGATCGTCCAGGGGACCGAGGCACGGCTGTGGTTCCGGCCCGGCGACGCCTACTCCGCCGTGGAGATCGACGACGAGGCGCTGGCGATCACCGTCCCCGAGTCCGGGCTGGAGACCGTGCTGGACGACCTGGCCGCCGCCCTGCCCGCCGAGGCGGGCCGCCGGGCGGTGCCGTCCCTGCCCGGCCTAGTGATCGACATCGAGCGGTCGGTCATCCGCGACTCGCGCTCGGGCGAGCCGACCGGCCGGGTCGTCGGCTGACGGCCCCTACCGCGCCTCCACAACCTCGAACCGTCAGGGTGCCCCGGGTTCGCGGCACGCCGTTCCGGCCGGAGAGGGTGCCGCGCCCCCGTCGCGGGGGCGGCCCGGTCGTCCGGAGCCGACACGGGGCGGGTATCCGGCTGGGTGCGCCATCGGCCCGCGCCGCCGCACTCCCGGGGCCGGTTCCTGCCAGACCCGTGGGGACAGGTCAGCAGCCGGAGTCGGCGCAGGCTCCGGGGATCAGCCCGGGAGGCCCGTCGGCGCCCGGCGCCGTCTCGCCCTCATCCTGGCTGGTGCCGCCCTTCGAGGAGCCGCCCGTCTTACCCGACGTCCCGGTCCCGCCCGTGCCGGTGCTGTTGTGGCCCGAGGAGCCGGTGCTCTTGTGGCCGGTGGATGAGCCGCCGCCCGAGGAACCCGTCCCGGTGTCCGCACCGCCGCCGGTGGGTGCCTGCGCGCCGCCGGAACCATCCCCGCCGGACCCGCCCCCGCCCGCCTGTTCCTGTG
>JADGHC010000757.1 GCA_019689655.1 Microbispora sp. | reverse complement strand
GGGCCAGAGCAGCAGCAGGACGAAGAGCAGATGCAACGGGTAGGTCAGCGGCGGCTCCATCCCCGGCCAGGCCAGCAGGGCGCCGAGCGTCAGCACCCCACCGATGCCGAAGCTGCCGACCGTGGCCCCGGCGATGGCCGCGGCGGCGCGCCGGCCGCCCTGGCGCTCGCCCCCTGCCAGCTCCGCCGCCCAGGCCGCGGCGGCGCCGGTGATGCAGCCCATGGCGAGCCCCTGCGCGGTGCGCGCCAGCGCCAGTGCCGGCAGGCCCGGCGTGATGCTCAGCACCAGGGAGGAGAGGGCCGCCAGCAGCACGGCGAGCAGGACGCAGGGCTTCCGCCCGATCCGGTCCGGCAGCGGCCCGAGCAGCGGCGCGGTGACGATCGCCGTCGTCGCATAACAGGCGAAGGCCAGGGCGAGCGCCCCCGCCCCATGCCCGCCGCGCCGCGCATACTCGACGTAGAGCGGCAATGGCAGCGTCGTGGAAAGGCCGACGGCACAGACCGCAAGCCCGATCAGCAACACCGCACGGCGCGGACCGGGCGCGCGCATCCCTCCCCGGCCGCCTATCTCGCCGCCATCGCGCCGGGGGCCTTGATGGCGCCAACCGCCTCGTTGCCGTCGCGCAGGCCGCGCCCGTCAATGGCCTCCGTGGCGATGAAGGCGGTGATGAGCAGGCCGTTCCCGGTCTCGACGCGGGCCCGATTGCACGCACTGGGCTTCATGGCCGGCCTCTCCGGGACTGGTTGCGCGCGGCCACGCTAGAGCAGATCGCCGGCGGGCCGGAAGGCCCGGAGGCGTGAACCGGCTCCGAAGGCAGAGGGCTACGGGGCAAGCCGGCCATCGCGCCTCCCGGCTCCCTCTCCCGCCGCCCGGCCATCCGCGATGCGGTGTGGCGCAGCTCACAGCGGAGGCGCCGGGTCAGTCCTAGGGTCCGCCCTGCCAGCAACGGCGAACCACGAATTCGAGGACAATGACATGAGCAGACGGACCACGGCCCCCTTCGCCCTTGGCATGCTTGCCCTGGGCCTCGCCGCCGCCACCGCCGCGGCTCCCGCGGCGCGCGCCGACGGCAGCGAAGGGATGGGCACCCAGATCATGGCGGAGATGATGCGGGCGCAGGCGATCCGCAGCGATACATCGGGCTGGCGCAACGGGATGCCGACCCTCGTCACCACCGGCAGCGGCGGCGGCTACAGCGTCGTCTATGCGGGCATGCCGAGCGGCGATGCCGGCATGGGCGGGACCGCCATGGTGACGGGCAATTCCGACGGCAACCCGATGGTGGAGCGTCAGCAGCAGGCGATGCCATCGCAGATGCTGGCGATGGCGCGGTAAGCACCGCTCCACGGCCCGAAACCCAACCATACACCTCGCCTGCCGAGCGCCCGGACATGGCCTCCCCGCCGGGGCCATGTCTGCTGGCGTTTCGGCGGTACGGGCGATCGCGCCGGATGGGCACCACCTCCGCGGTCATCCGGTTGCGGCAGCGGCCATCGGAATCCATCCTCCCGCCCATGCCCGACATGCCGAGCGCCATCACCCTGCGCGACAGCCGCGCGGAGGACATTCCCGCCATTACCCGCATCTACGGGCACTGGGTCCTGCATGGCCTGGCGAGCTTCGAGATCGAGCCGCCCACCGAAGCCGAGATGGCCCGGCGGCGGGAGGCGGTGCTGGCCGGCGGTTATCCTTACCTCGTGGCCACGGACGCCACGGGGCGCCTGCTCGGCTATGCCTATGCCGGCGCCTACCGCACCCGCCCCGCCTATCGCTTCGCCGTGGAGGATTCCGTCTATGTCGCCCCGGATGCCGGGCGGCGCGGCGTCGGCGCGGCGCTGCTGCCGGCGCTGATCGCGCGCTGCACGGAACTCGGCTTCCGGCTGATGGTGGCGGTGATCGGCGACAGCGGCAACGCCGCCTCCATCGGCCTGCATGCGCGCTGCGGCTTCCGCCATGCCGGGCTGTTGCCCAATATCGGCTGGAAGCACGGGCGCTGGGTGGACAGCGTGCTGATGACCCGGCCGCTCGGCGAGGGCGCCGGCACGCCGCCGCCCGCCGGGCGGTAGGTCCCGGCGCTCAGGCCGCCGCCACGCGCCGCGCGCCGGACAGCCGGCCGGCATCCAGCGCGAAGGCCCCGGCGCCGAGCCCAGCCTGCACCAGCAGCAGCACCGTCCAGAGCGCCGGGTATTCCCAGCCGCCGCCCGCGGCGGTGAAGACCCAGCCATTGCCCGCGTGCTGCAGCAGCGCGCCCAGCATCAGCGGCACCAGCGCCAGGCTGACCCAGCGCACGCCGATGCCGGCGATCAGCGCCAGCCCGCCCAGAATCTCCGC
>JADGHC010000756.1 GCA_019689655.1 Microbispora sp. | reverse complement strand
TGGCTCAAGGACAGGTACGGCCTGTCCTGGCAGGTCGTGCCGACCGGGATGGAGGAGCTGTTCAGCGATCCCGACCCGGAGCGCGCGAGGCGCGCGATGAAGGCGATGCTCGAGATGCGCAAGCTCGACATCGCCGCGCTGCGCCGCGCCGCCGACGGCGTCGCGGCGAGCTGACGGCCCGGCGACGACGCCCTCCAGCGCCGAGCTCCCTCAAGGGCGCCTGTCCTGGGCGCTCGTGAGAAGCCGGCGCACCGCCTGCCGCCGCGCGGTCGAATCGATCGGCCCACTGACGGCAGTAGCCGTGCCGCTCAGCGTCCTCAACCTTTGCCTCGCCTGGCAGCGAGACCGGCAGCGCACCCCTTGCGGGCAGCCGCGGCCGACTCCTTCGGCAAGCCCTGGCGATGGCGTCGAGCACCTCGGCATCCGAGGGCTAGGCGCCGAGCCGACCTACGATCGCGTCCAAGGGAGCACGTAGACACGACCCGTACGCCCACTCATACATCTCCTGCGGGTCGTTCTCATCCACGTTCTCGATGACGTACCTCACAGGCTGACTCATGGTCTGAGCCTCCCTTGTCCCGGTTCCACATCCGGCGAGCACCACAGCCGGCAGCGAGCCCCCAGCGGCGCGCTTGTTCTCTGCGTGCGTCGCTCACATCAGATCGGATCCGGCCGCCTTCCCGCCCCGCGCGCGCCCGCGGTCCTCCGTAGGCTCACCGCCTATGGATCCCTGCACGTCCCCGTGCGGAGCGCCCCCGTGACGCGCCGGATCGCGGTCCTCTGGCTCGTGCTCTTCGGGGTGTACGCCTCCACGCTCGGCCTGCACGCCTACGGGCGGACCGACTACACGGGTGACGAGCCGCACTACCTGCTGGCCGCGCAGTCGCTCGTCGACGACGGCGACCTCGACGTCGAGAACCAGTACGCGCTGCGCAGCTACGCGTCCTTCTACCCCTACGTCCTCGACCGGCAAGGCGCGCCGGTGAACGGGCGCCTGCACGAGCCGCACGGGGTAGGGCTGCCGCTGCTGATCACGCCCGTCTTCGCGCTCGGGGGCGCCAGGGCGGTCGAGCTCCTGCTCGCGGCAATCGCGGCGCTGGCGGGCGCGCTCGCGTACGCGCTCGCGCTGCGCGCGTGCCCGGATCCCTGGGCGCTCGGCGCCGCGCTCGCCGTCGGGCTCTCGCCGCCGCTTCTCGCCTACGTGACCGCCGTCTACCCCGAGCTGCCCGGCGCAGCCTGCATCGTGGGCGCCGCCCTGCTCGCGCTGCGGCTGCGCGAGCGGCCCACGCGCCGCGTCGCCTTCGGGTGCTTCGCGCTCGTGGCGGCGCTGCCGTGGCTCGCGCCGAAGCTCCTCCCAGCCGGGCTCGTGGTGGCGGGGTACGCGTTCTGGTCCCTCCGGCGGACGCGCCGGCCGGTGCTGTCCACCCTCGCCGCGGAGGTCGTCGCGTTCAGCCTCGCGCTCTACGTCGGCGTGAGCGAGAGGGTGTACGGGGGCCTCACGCCGTATGCCGCCGACTTCAAGGGCGAGTCGGCGACCGACGCGCACTCGCTGGGCGACTACGCCGACCGCTCCTACCGGCTCGTCGCCCTCTGGATCGACCGCGACTACGGGCTGCTGCGCTGGGCGCCCGTGCTCGCGTTCGCGCTCGTCGGCGTCTGGCTCGTCTGGCGCGGGCGGCGCGAGCGCCTCGGCCGGGCCCTGCCCACCTATGCGGGGATCGAGCGCACCGGTGCGCTCTGCGCGGCCGTGCTCGGCGCGCAGCTCCTCGTCGCCGCCTTCGCCGCGCCGACCATGTTCGGGTTCTGGTTCCCGGGCCGGCACGTGCTCGCCGCGCTGCCCGTGACCGTGCCGCTCGTCGCGCTCGGGCTGCGGCGCGCGCCGCGGGTCGGACTGGCGCTCGGCGCGCTCACGGTCGCCGCGTCCGCCTGGCTCTACGTCGACGTGCGCGCCGGCGGCGGGCTCGTGCTCGACAGGCCAGACGCGCCCTGGGGGCCGCTCGTCGCGGCCTGGCCGCTCTTCGGCTCGGGCGCGCTCCCGTACGCGCTCGCGGCGGCGATCGGCGCGGCCCTCGCGGCCCTCATCGCGCGCGAGGCCCACCATTGGCGCAGGAGCGCGGGCGCGACGCGCGCGATGTACTCCGAGTAGCGCGCCGTCCCGCTCAGGCTTCCCGCTCGAGCAGCCGGGCGGCCGCTGTCGCCGGGTCGATCCGGCGCGCCACCACCTCGTCGAGCAGACTCTGCGCCTCGGCGTCGTCGCGGACGGACTCCTCGAGACGGCGCCGCAGCCGGTGGGCGGCGAGCCCGATCACCTCGTTCATCAGGTTGCGACGGCGG
>JADGHC010000084.1 GCA_019689655.1 Microbispora sp. | reverse complement strand
ATCGGGCTTCTTGTGATCGTGCCTTTCTTGATCGGGCTCGGTAGACGGCGGCGGGGGCTGAACACCGACAGACGCCGGTACGGCCCGAGGCTCGCGGACGTCCGCCGCACACAGGTGAGTCACCGGCTTCAAAGGGGCCCGCGCCGAGGCGACCCACCCGGTGACCAGCGTGAAGGGGGTTGTGGTTCTTCTGCCCTCATCCCAGAGACGTTCGGAGTGGGAGGCCGGATAGAGAAGGACCTTGTCCCTCTGCGGGGTGAGACCCGCCGGCCCGACCCCCAGAAGCGGCCTCGGAGTGGCCGTCGCCTCCGGGGCCGGGGCCGGAATCTCCACGGCGCCGCCGGCCTCGGAGTCATCCCGGGCCCAGGGCGCGATCATGGGGGCGCTCTCCTGGATGCGGACCAGAGCCTGGTGCTGCTTCCATACGTGCTCGAAATACATCTGGTAGACGTCGCCGGCCCAGCGGGCGCAATTCTCCGTCAATGCCGCGAGACTCGGAATGTCGGTCGGTGTCTCCGGGGTGCCCCACCAGCCGACGAAGCAGTAGAGCTCGCGGGAAGCCTCATCGGTGTGCATCTCCTTGCTGAGCGCGCGGGCGTAACAGGCCACGCCGACGAGCACGCCGTTCGCTCGGTTCACGCCGTCCCCGCGGTCTGCCCTGCGGGCGAGGAGATATCGGCCCTCCACGCGTGAACCCTCCGGGCGGGAGGTCTCATCGGTGGACGCGCCGACGACGTCGGGCCGCCTCAAACCGTGGCCGCCCGCCACTGCCACGTTCACCACATCCGCGATCCAGCCATTCGGCATGATCCCCACGGGCAGGGCGCGCCACCATTTGTCTGCTCGGTGGGTGCGGCCGTAGACGACCGGGGTCCACATCGTCATCGGCTCTTTCCGTTCTCCCGGATTTTTCCGTCCTCAATGATCCGCAGGGTGTCGAGTTCCTTCCAGAGCTGGTCCACCCGGGCGCGTGCGGTCTTCAGTTCCTGAGCGACCTCTTCCATGGCCGCCCGAATGCCACCGACGCCTTCGATCCGCTCGGCTATCTGGTTTCGCTTGAAGAAGCCGTTCCAGAAACCCGCCTGCAACTGCTTCAGCTCGTCTTCGGTGGCCTGCCTGCGCGCCCGGAGCTCTTCGAGCTTGCGCGAGTCGCGCGCTATCCGATAGTTGATGTCGTACAGCAGGGAGAAGATGATCGGCTTGTGCATGTAGCGCACATCGAGCTTGGCCGGGTCCACCTTCCGTTGATTACTGATACCGAAGTCGCCTAACTGCACCGGGCATATCAGCGTGGTCACGCCCTCCGAATACGCGATCGGTACCAGGTTTTGAAGGTTGTCCATCGCTTTGAAGATCGCGTCCTTCTTCGGCATGCCGGTGATTCCAGCGAGCAGATCGATCTTCGTGATCAGTACGACCAGGGAAGGCGCGGGCAGCCCGGCGCTGAGCCGCGCCTCCACGGTCCTGCTGATGTGGCCGGACAGGTGGCTCACCTTCATGGGGCCACGGGTGACGTTCGCCGGAGTTCCGCTCTTGATCCAATCACCGACATGCTGCCCATCGAGCACGAGATAGATGCTGTCCGACTTCTTCAGCCGCTCCCGCAGCTGCGCCACGTCAGTCCCATTGTCCGCGCGCTCCACCGTGGCCCCACCACGGAAGTCCATCCAGTCGATGTCCACCAGCGACCGCACGCCGTGCTTGAAGACGAACTCATAGGAAGTCGGCAGCTCACTCGTCGGAGGAGGCAGTTGACCCTCGTCGCACAGCAAGTCCCACGTCTCCATCAGCTCCAGGTCCTTGTCGGGGTCCTTGGTGTTGAGGAAGTACCCCTCGATGCCCGCGGAGAGCGTGGCGTACATGCCGTGCATGAACATGGTCTTGCCCGAGTGGCTTGGGCCGAGCATCGTCACCGCGATCTTCGAAACGCCCACCTTGAGATCCCTTTCACGACGGTCAGGAGGCCGCGCCCATCGCGCGGTCGAGATAGCGCTTGAGGTGCCTGGCCGGATCGAGTAGTGGCACCAGCCGGTCGTACTCCTGCTTGGCCGCGTGCCACAGGGCGTTCACCCTGTCGGCATGGGACTCCTCCCCCACCGCCCTGCTGATCCAGCGGTTGAGCAGGGTGTCGCGCCCGGCGCGATCTCGCGCGTCCCGTATGTGGTCGTTGATCACCGACTGCAGGACCGTCACCCTGTTCATCAGGCCGTAATAGAGGCAGAGCAACACCGGAAGCTCGATGTTGAGCGGCCGCGGTCCGCACGCGACGGGGATCAGCCCACCAACCGCCTGCTCGTCGGAGTCGATCGCGTTGAGCAACTCGCCGAAGGGCGCGGTCACGCTGTCACCGACCGAGGGCCTGCCGAAATCGACCAGGTCACATTTGGTGAGGAGAACCAGAACCACCACGCTGCCCGTACGCGGCACCTCAAGCGCACGCTGAACGTGGGAGACGATCCTTCGCGCCTCCCTGTGACCGCGAGAATCGGTCGCGAGCCGGTGCGCGTCGGCGAACATCAGGATCGCATCGGCGGCCTTGAGATCCTCGTGCAGCTCAGCCGCCTGCGGGCTGTCGCTGACGTGCTCGTTCAGCGCGCCACCTCGGTAGTCGCGCCAGGTGAAGGGATAGATGTCTCTGCCCCCGTGCCGCAGCACGAGGTCGAAGACCGCGCGGTGGTCGCTCGGCTGTGGATACCGCCCCCACCGAATGCCCCTCGCCGCCGCGATGAAGGCGTCGTGGTCCTTGGCGGCCGACGCACGCAGATCGAAGCCTTCGATGCCCTCCCACATCCGGGCGTACATCATGGAGACGTATGTGGTCTTGCCCGCGGCGTTGTGGCCGAGCATCACGATGTTCATCTCACTCCTTCACGATCATTCCCATGGCGGCAGGTTGGGGTGCTGCGGCGGCGGCCCGCCGCCATTCCACGTCGGCGCCTCCGGCGAGGGGTCCGGGCTGGGCAGGTGCGGCGGCGGGGGCGGCTCGGCCAGGGCGAGCAGCGCCCCATGCGCGACCACGGACTTCGGGTCGGGGGTGATGTGCGGGAGCAGGCCCAGCCGTTCGGCGAGCAGATCGGACACGCGGGGCATCCGGCTGGCACCGCCGGCCAGTACCAGCGCGTCCAGGTCGGCCGGTGCGAGGCCGGCGGAGCCGATCGTGTCCAGGAGCTGCTCGACGCTGCGCTCGAGATCCTCGGAGACGGCATCCTCGAACTGGTGCCTGCGGATGAGGAACCGCGTGTCGTACCCGGGAACCTCCATGACGATCTCGAGCTCGGACGACAGCGCCTCCTTGGCGGTGACGACGTCTCGGGTCACCAAGGCGCGGCCTCGCGCGGCCGCCGCGTCCTCCGACTCCCACAGCTCGTCCCACGGCCCCGGGTCGACGGAGCGGGCACACGCTCCGAGAAGGTCGCGTAGCCTTTCGTTGAAGTCCTCGCCGCCGAGGAACGGATCGCCGCCGACCTTCCCAACCGTCTCGAACCCCATCCCGGTACGGCGGAGCACGGCCGTGTCGAACGTCCCGCCACCGAGGTCGTAGACCGCCATGTATCCGCCCACGGCGACGTCGCGTCCGGTGGCGCCCCCGGCGGCGCACTGCGGCACCGGGCAACCGGCCGCGTAGTGCAGCGCCGCCGCGACCGGTTCCGGCATGAAGCGCACGTCACGCAGGCCGGCGGCCTCGGCCGCCTGCCCGAGTTTCCTGAGGTCTTCCCTCCCCCACTTGGCGGGGTGGGTCAGCACGACCTCCTCGGGTGCGCGCCCGCCGTGGAACGGCAGCGCCTCTCGGTACACCCGGGCGAGCACGGCGGCGACCAGGTCGATGGTGGCGATCGTCGTGCCCCCCACGAGCACATGATCGGAGCGCACCAGCGCGCGTTTGGGCAGCCGCTCGACACGATCGGGCATCAGCGCGGCCAGATGCACGGCTTCCCCACCGGTGAGCAGCGACCCCGTCGTTCCCAGCGCGACAAGGGACGGCAGATAGCGGCTGTTGCCCATTTCCAGCGTGCTGATGCTCCCCGCCACCTCCATGGCGGCGGTGGTGAAGCTCGTTCCGAAATCGATCGACAGCCGCCAGCCGTCCATCACGTCCTCCCCTCTGAATCACGCCTTGGACGTGGCGGCGGAAGCGAATGTTCCGAGATCCCTCAAACATTCGAAATCCACCGGTTCACGGGCACATTCGCGGGCCGCGCATCGTCCAAAAACAGGCGATCAGCGCGTGGAGGAGGGTGATGACAGACCACAGCCTGTGCGACCGGGTCCGGGCGATGTGCGCCGAAGCCGAGGCGTCCCTGCGGCCGGGACCATTCCTGACGGCCGTGCTCGAAGTCCGGGAGCGGCTCGCCCGCGACACGCTCAGCGTCGCGGTGGGAGGGCGCCTGAACGCGGGCAAGTCGACGCTGGTCAACGCCCTGCTCGGACAGCGGCTCGCGCCGACCGGTGCCACCGAGACGACGATGGTCTCGGCGTGGTTCACACACCACCACCAGAACCGGATCCTGGTGCACTTCAACGATGGGCGGCCCGATGCCGCGGTTCCCGCCCGTCCCGGTGGCGGCGTCCCGGAAAGCCTGGGGTACCCGAGGGAGAACATCAGCCACATCACCGTCGGCGTGGCGAACAAGCGACTCGGCGACGCGTTCGTCCTCGTGGACACCCCCGGCCGGGACGCGCTCAGCGCCCTGGACGATTACTCGATGGCCTCGATCCGCCGCGCCGACGCCCTGATCCTCGTCATGCCGCATCCCGGCGCCGAAGAGGAGAAGGCGTTGCAGGAGTTCAGGCGGGTCATGGCGGGATCGCGGCTGTCGGCGGCGAACGTCGTCGGCGTGCTCAGCCAGATCGACCGGCTGGGCGACGGGACCGCACCCCCCGATGAACAGCGGCGCATCGGTGCCGAAGTCGCCGCCCGAGGCGCACAGCGGCTGAACGGCCTGGTGTGCGAGGTCGTGCCGGTGGCCACCAAACTCGCCCAGGCGGCCCGGTGCCAGACGTTCACCGACAAGCACGAACGGGCGCTGCGAACCCTGGCCACAGCCGATCCGCAGACCCTGGAGGACATGCTCTACTCGGAGGACGATCTCCTCAACGTCGCGCTCGACACCGTGCCCGTGGACCGGGAGACCCGGCGTGAGCTGCTGGACCTGCTGGGCTTCCACGGGATCAGAGAGGCGCTCGCCGCCATCGACGCCGGGGCCGCGGACCTGCCCCACCTGCTGGAGGCGCTGCGGGAGCGGTCAGGAATCACCCGCCTGCTCGACTGCCTGCACGAGCGTTTCCTCGCCGCCGCGGACGCGCTGCGCTGCGACAGCGCCGCCACGCTGCTGGAACAGGCGCTCGACCTGGCGCAGCCGGACGAGCGAGACGTCGCCGAACGGCTGAGCGCGCAGCTGAGCCGGCTTCGACGAGAGCCGGAGCTGCGCCGGGTCGAGCTCGCCGAGGTCTCGCAGGCCCACGCCAGGGGTGATCTCCCGCTCAGCCCGGAGCAGGCCGGGCAACTGCAGGCCCTGATGACCGGGACGACGACCGCGCGACGGCTGGGCCTCCCGGACGAGTCGTCGCGGGACGAACTGCGGCGCGTGGCCGAGGAGCGCGCCCGCGGATGGCGGGTGCTGGAGTCCCGGCTGCCGCGCCGGGCTGGTCTGCACGCCGCGCTCGTACGGGAGATTTTCGAGCACCTCCACCTCTCACTCGCGTGAAGAACGCGGCAGGAACATCGGGGCCGGGAGCCGTCGTCCAACGGGCGCATCGAGGTGAGGAGCGCAGATGACATTCGCAACGCGGCACCCGCTGTCGGGGCAGGTCATACAGACCGTCGAGCAGATCGCGGCAGCGGCACACGAGGCGGGCGACACCGACAGCGCGGCCGTGCTCGCCCAGGAGTGCCTGCTGGCCGGCATGTCCGGATCGACCGTCGTCGTCGTCGGGGAGAAGAAGCGGGGAAAGAGCTCACTGATCAACGCGCTCGTCGGCCGACGTGGCCTCCTGCCCGTGAACGCCGACGTCGCGACCCGCGTCCACGTCACCGTGCGCTATGCCGAGACCGATCGGGCGACGGTTTACGGCCTCGCCGACCATCCCGACGGCATGAGCATCCCCCTCACGGAGATCCCGGAGTACGTCGACGAGGCGCGAGCGATCGATCCGGCCACCGGCGAGGAACGGCACCCGGTGGTGGAGCGGGTGGACATCGGGGTCTCCTCTCCCCTGCTGTCCGAGGGGCTCGTCCTGATCGACACGCCAGGCGTCGGCGGCCTCGTCGCCGGGCACACCGCGATCACGCTCGCCACGCTGAAGGGCGCCGACGCGCTCCTGTTCGTCGTCGACGCGACGAGCGAGTTTCACGCGTCGGAGCTCGCCTTCCTGACCAAGGCGGCCGAGCGGATCCCCACGGTGCTGTTCGCGCTCACCCAGATCGACAAGAACTCCGCATGGCTGGAAACGCTGAAGCTCAACCAGAAGCTGCTGCGGGAGCACGCCCCGCGGTTCGCGGCGGCGCCCTGGTTCCCGGTGAGCAACCGGTTCAAGATCGACGCCGATGACGCGGCGTCCGTGAACCCGGCCCGATCGGAGAAGCTGCTGGCGGACAGCAGGTTCGTCCCGCTGCTGACCGAACTGCGCGACAACATCATGCTGCGGATCGCGACGGACCGGCTGACCGAGCTTCTGAACAACGCCGACCGTGTGATCGACCTGCTGGACGCCGACGCAGAGCGGCGGCTCCGCTCGCTGGACCTCGATCCCCGGCTGGTGGAGTCCATCCGGGCGCGGCAGGCAGAGCTCAAGGAGCTGCGCGGCTCCGGCGCCTCCTGGCGGGCGGAGCTCGCCGACCGCTTCCGGCACGTGGAGACGACGCTGCGGAGCGACCTCGAATCCGGGTTACGCGAGATCGAGCGCAACGCGCACGCGGCGATCGACGCCGGTGGCAGGGACATCCGGTTCACCGTCCCGCGCGACCTCGATGACGCCATCCGCGGTCTCGCCCTCGACCTGCAGAGCACGCTCCACGCGACCGCCGGCCAAGTGGTCGCCGACCTCGGGGAGAGATTCGGGGTGCACGGCGTATACGTGCCCCCGCTGGAGATCCTGCTGGACCGCTGGCAGCAGGCGGTGCCGTACGACGATGGTGAGATGCCGCCCGACGTCGGTCAGGCCGTGGCCTGGCCCGCGCCCGCGGAGGAGCAGCGAAGCGGCGAAATGGTGCCCCAGCACGTCCAGGACAAGCTGGTGGGCTATGCGAAAAACGCCGGGAAGGTCTACCGGTCGGGTCTCACCAAATGGAAGAACATGAAGGGAGGAGGCAAGGCCGCGCTGATCCTGGCCGTGATCGGGGCGATCGGCGCGGTCATCGGCGGCATCATGGCCTATCGCGGCGCGCGGACGAAGGACGAGTTGCGCCGCGTCGTCGGCGAGGTCGTCGACCGCGCGCGCAGGACGCTCCCCGGCGCCCTTCGCGAGTCGATCGTCGAGCTGCTGACCCACATCGAGTCGCAGGCCTCGGAACGCATCTCCGCCCGCGTCGACGAGCTGGAACGGGCGATCGCCGAGGCGGAGCACGACCGGGAGACGGCCGAGGCGGAACGCGAAGCACCCCGCGAGGAGGTTCGCGCCCAGCGCGCCCGCCTCGCCACCCTGCGGTCCGAAGTCACGGACCTGAAGCGCCAACTGGCCTCGGGAAACTGACCCCGCGCGTACCGCCGGAGGGCGGCCGGCATGGCCGCCGCCCTCCGCTTCACCGCCGCCGTCGATCACACACCTTCCGATGCCAGGCGGTGGTGGAGGTCGGCGATCCTGGTGCGGAGCTGGGCCAAGTTCTCCCGCTGGGCTCTGACCTCGGCGCGCGGGGCCTCCCGCTCGATCTCGGCGATCTCGCGATCCCGCTCGGACCGCGCCAGCGCCTCTTCGAGCTCGGCCTCCCGGGCGGAGATCCGCTCCGTGACGGCCGCCTCCACCTCCCGCAGCACCTCCGTCAGCATCTCCTGGAGCGCGGGAGGCAGCGTCTCGCGGGCCCGGCGCAGCGCGTCGTCGGTCATCCGCCGCAGCTCCTCCTTCGTCTTGCCGAGCCGGTGGATGAACAGGCCCGCGATGGCCGCGCCGACACCGGCGACGACGCCGAGCACGACACCGAGCTTGCCGTACTTGGACATCTTCCCGACCCTGCGGCCGATGCCGGTGACGACTCCCCCGGCGGCGGGCGCCCACGTCGTCAGGTTCTCCTTGATCTGCTCGACCGAGACAGCGCCCCACGCTGTTCCACCGGCCGGCGCGGGCCAGCCGATCGGCTCTCCGGAACTGCTTCCCCCATATGCCGAGTCCCACCTGTCGAGCAGGATCTCCGCCCTGGGGACGTAGACACCGTGAACCCCGAAGCGGCCGGTGAGGTCTTCGACGAGACGCTCCGTGGCCGAGTGGACCACGTTCTGGAGGTCGAGGGCGAGGCCGCGGATCCCGTCTTCCAGACTGCGCGGCACATCCCTGAGCGACTCCCGGCCACCCGAGTCGATCGCCTGCCGGGTCTGGTCTGCGAGCCGCCGAAGTCCCTCCTCCAGTTGGCGCCGCAGCGTCGACTCCAGCGCGCGGAAGCCCGCACCGAGTTCGCTTCGCCACTGAGCGCCTCTGTCGCGCAGCTCGGCCAGCTCGGCCTGACGTTCGCGCACCGCGGCGGCCAGCCCGGGGTCGAGCTCCAGCGAGCGCAGGCGCAGTTCCAGTTGTTCGTCGAGCGTGGTGATGATCGCGTCGGCGGAGCCGAGCACCGCCTTCAGCCGGTCGGCCGCGATGCGCAGCATCACGTTGTCGCGTAGCTCGGCGAGCAGTGGCGCGAATCCGCTGCGCCGCATGAGGACCGCCGCGCGTTCGTCGCGGCCCTGCTCGGCGGCCCGGTCGGCCTCCTGCTTGAGGCGGCTGCTCACCGGATACCACGGTGCGGTGGCGAACCGCGAGCCGCGCAGCAGGCGGTGGTTCTCGGCGAGCACGGCGCGCCAGCCGTCGTGGGCCTTGTCGATCCCGGTCAGCACGAACAGAACCGTGTGAATGCGCTCGGTCGCGCGTTCCAGGAACGCCAGCTCCGACGCGTGCAGTTCGCCGGTGCCGTTCACCACGAAAATCAGCGCGTCGGCGCGGTTCAGCGTGGCCAGCGTGATGTCGGCGTGCCCGGCGATGAGCCCGCCCACGCCGGGCGTGTCGACCAGCACCAGCCCCTCGGACAGCAGCGGCGACGCGATGCCCAGTTCGACCCGTTCCACGCCCGGATGCCTGTCCTGCCCGGTCTCCGGATCCACCGCAGCGGTCTCGTCGACGTACTCCGGCAGCTCGGCCAGCTCGATCTTCTCGCCGTCCGGGAACGCGCTGCCGTACACGACGGCCTGGTCCTCGTCCGCATAGAGCACGGCAACGTGTACGCGTGTGGAGATATCCGAGTCGACCGGCAGGAGCTCCCGCCTGCCCACCAGAGCGTTGATCAGCGAACTCTTCCCCCGGTTCTTCTCCCCGACCACCACGACCGTCGAACCGGGTAGCAACGCCATGCCGCAGTCCTGCATGAGAATCGTCGCGCTGTCGATGTCCCCCACTTTCCGGGCCGTGTCCGCCACGGCCGCCACCACCAGGGTGACCTCGTCTGCGAGCGGGTGCCGGGATGCCTGGACCATTTCTCCTCCTGCCGCCGGTCGTCCCTTGGACGACGCACAGGGAAGGAATGTTTCTCACAGCAGGGAGAAATACAGCGCCTCGAACACCTCGCGGACCACCGTGGCGTGCAGCCTCGCCCTCCGGGGAAGCGCGGCTTCCAGGGTCTTCCACTCGTCGACGAGCGCGCCGATCCGGTCCCGCAGCTCCTCCGGCGAAGAGTCGTCGGACAGGCCGACCCGCTGAGCGTCCGTCACGCCGGTCATCAACGTGTGCAGCTGCTCGGCGTTCCTGTCGGGCAGCGGCAACGTCCCGTCCGCATGCGCCTGGGCGGCCTCCGCCAGCTCCACCCTGCGCAAGGCGGGGTGCCGGCCGAGTTCCCGCAGCAGGCCGCGCAGGCGGCCGGCGACCTCCCGCTCAGCGGGACCGGCGAGCTCCACCGCCCTGCGGAGGGCGGCCACGGCGGCGTCGGCGCGCAGCGCGTCGGCGCCGTTGACGAGCCGTTCCTGAACACGCTCCAGCAGCCGGTTGATGCCCGATCTCTCACACAGCGCGTCACGAAGCGCCGACAGGTCCCGGGCACCGCGGTCGATCGCGTCGACGGCCTGCCGGATCCCGTAGAGGGCGAGCAGGTCGAGCAGTTCCCGGCGCATTCCGACGTCAACGGGGACGGTGTCCAGGCCCACCGACAGGAAGTCCTCGTGATCGAAGAGCATCTCATCCAGCGCGTCGCGGTCCGCGGCGGCGAGGATGCCGAGTGCGTGCCGGTGGCGCTCGGTCAGCCGCTCGCACCGGGCGGTCTCCGCCAGCTTCGTCGCGACCGGGATCACCTCGGCCACCAGTCCGGTCATCCGGGCGGCCGACCGGCTCGCGACCTTGTCCGCCTCCCGCCGTACCTCCTCCAGGTCGGTGCCCTGGCCAAGCTGGTCGATCCTGGTGAGCACACCCAGCACGTTCGCCGCGGACAGGCGTGACCCCCGCATGGTCTCCTGGAACTCCCGGAGCGCGGCCGCATCGCCCTCGCCCGGCTGCGGCATGGCGAGGATGAGGGCGTCGGCCCTGCGGATCGATGCCATCGAGTAGTCGTCCAGGGCGCTCACGGCGTCCCTGCCCGGCGTGTCCATCAGCGTGAAGGCTCGGCCGATCGACTTGTTGGCCGCCTCGACGACGAGGTGGCTGACCTCCGTGTGGTCGTACGGGATCGACTGCGGAACCCCGCCGCCCACGCGGGACGGAACCGAGACGGGCGGGCGGCCGTCGTTGAAATGCACCCACACCCGGTTCATGTGGTAGCTCCGGAACCAGGCGGACACCAGGGTGGTCTCGGTTCCACCCGTGGGCGCCAGGCGCTGGCCGAGCAGGGCGTTCACCAGGGTCGACTTTCCCGCGTTCAGCCGTCCGCCGACGGCGACCACAAGGGTGTCGTCCGCGAGCCGTTCCGCCACGGCGCCGACCGCGTCCGCGAAGGGGCCGGGCCGCAGCGCCGCCAGCGCGTCCGCGCACATGCTCCGGACACGGTGGCACAGGTTGTACGTCGCTTCCTCCATACGCGCCTCCCTGACGGGCCGCTCGTCTCGGGAGACGGCTCGCCCGGCACGGATTGTTTCCTTCGGGGCCGAGGTCTTCAAGGTCATCTCACGGCGCCTGCGACCCCCTCGTCGTCCCCCGTGAGAGCTGTCTGGTGACCCGAGGGTCCGCACGGCGAACCTAGACTGACACCATGCCGATCGACCTGACCCTGCTCGACGGTGTGTGCTGGCGAGGGCAGCCGGTGGTCGGCGAGAGGGCTCAGGCGCTGCTCGCGGCGCTCGCGCTCGACGGCCGGGCCATCACCGCCGAGCGGCTCGTCGCGGACGTGTGGGGAGACAGCGAGCCGGCCAATCCGGCGAAGGCGCTGCAGGTCCTGGTGTCCCGCACCAGGTCGGTCGTGGGACCGGAGGCGCTGGTCACGGAAGGGGGCGGCTACCGGCTCAGGGTTCCGTCCGACCGGGTCGACGCCGGCCGGCTGCGCGATCTGGTGAGCCGGGCGCGGGCGCTGCTCGACGAGGATCCGGCCGCGGCCGCCGCCGCGGCGGAGGAGGCGCTCGCGCTGGGCGTGGGGGTGCTGCCGCCCGAGGGCGACGGCCCGCTGGCGCAGGTGCGCCGGCGCGCGGGCCTCGACCTGGCGTCGGCGCGGGTGGTGCTCGCCCGGGCCCGGAGCCGGACCGGCGACCACGGCAGCGCCCTGCCGGAGCTGGAGGAGGCCGTGCGCGCCCGCCCCGAGGACGAGGGGCTGCTCGCCGATCTCCTGCACAGCGAGGCGGCGGTGCGCGGTACGGGTGCCGCGCTGGACCGCTTCGAGCGGTACCGGTCGGACCTGCGCGAGCGGATCGGCGCCGACGTCGGCCCGGAGCTGCGGCGGGTCCATCGCGAGCTGCTGGCGCTCGACAGTCCCGTGCGGGCGGGCGTGCGGTTCGACACGACCCCGCTGCTCGGCCGCGACGACGATCTGCGGCGGGTGCGTGCCCTGCTCGCCACCTCCCGGGTGGTGTCGATCCTCGGCCCGGGCGGGCTCGGCAAGACCCGGCTCGCGCACGCCGTCGCCCGCGAGGCCACGCAGCCGGTGGTGCACTTCGTCGAACTGGTCGGCGTGACCTCGCCCGAGGACCTGGTCGGCGAGGTCGGGTCGGCGCTCGGCGTCCGCGACTCGGTGACCGGGCACCGCACGCTCACCCCGCGGCAGCGCGCCGACGTCCGGGCCAGGATCGCCCAGCAGCTCGATTTCGCCCCGACGTTGCTGGTGCTGGACAACTGCGAGCATCTGATCGAGGCGGTCGCCGATCTCGTCGCCTATCTGGTCGCGACCACCCGGGAGCTGCGGGTTCTCACCACGACCCGATCACCGCTGGCGATCACCGCCGAACGCGTCTATCCGCTGCCCCAGCTGGGACTCGACGACGCCGTCACGCTGTTTTGCGACCGGGCGACCGCGGCCCGGCCCGGTGTGCACCTCGACGAGGACGACGTACGCACCGTCGTGGCCCGGCTGGACGGCCTGCCGCTCGCGATCGAACTGGCCGCGGCGAAGGTGCGGGTGATGTCACCGGCCGAGATCGCCCGGCGGCTGGACGACAGGTTCTCGCTGCTGCGCGGCGGCGACCGGAGCGCCCCCTCCCGGCACCAGACGCTGCTGGCGGTGATCGACTGGTCCTGGAACCTGCTCGGCGAGCGGGAGCGCCGGGCCCTGCGCCGCCTGTCGGCCTTTCCCGACGGCTTCGCCCTCGACGCGGCGGAGGAGGTGCTCGGCGGCGACGCCCTCGCCGACATCGAGGAACTCGTGGAGCAGTCCCTGCTCACGGTCGTGGAGACATCCGGCGGCGTCCGCTACCGCATGCTCGAGACGGTGCGCGAGTTCGGCCGGATGCGGCTGGAGGCCGCCGGTGAGGCCGCCGACGCGCGAGCCGCCGTACGGGCTTGGGCCCTCGGGTACGCCGCGCGGCACGGCGACCGCCTGTACTCGCCCGAGCAGATCGACGCGATGGACCGGCTGCGCACCGAGGAGACGAACCTCTCCGACATCCTGCGCCAGGCCCTCGCCGACTCCGACCCCGAGGCGGTCGTGGTGCTGTTCGCCGCCCTGGCCGGCTACTGGTCGATCCGCGGTGATCACCCGCGCAGCATCGCCCTCACGTCGGCCATCGCCACCGCCCTGAGCGGCTGGACGCCGCCGCCCCCGCTCCTCGACCGGGCTCGGGCGGCCCTGAGCATCGCGCTGTTCAACACCATGATCCTCCCCACGGAGGCGTCCGAGACGTTGGCGCGGCTGCTGTCCGAGCTGGGCCCCGACTCGGCGAACCCGGCCATCCGGGCGCTGGTGACCGCCCTGCTCACGGTGGTGTCGGCTCCCGAGAACGGCATGGACAAGCTGACCACCGATCCCGACCCGGAAATCCGCAGGATCGCACTGCACTGGCTGAGTCTGCGCCGGGAGAACACCGGCGACCCGGCCGGCGCGCTCGAAGCGGCCCGCGCCGCCCTCGACCTCGTCGGCGACGACGTCGGTCCCTGGCACCGGGCCTGGTTGCACACCCAGCTGACCGGCCTGTACGCGCAGCTCGGCGACGCCGCGTCGGCGTCCCGGCATGCCACCGCGGCGCTCCCGGTGCTCGAACGCCTCGGAGCGGTGGACGACGCCGTCCAGATCCGCGCCACCCTCGCCATGATGGCGCTCGCCGAGGGCCGCCGCGACGAGGCCGCACGAATGATCGACGACCTGGAGCCGCTCGCCTCCCAGGCCTCCTACGGTGAGGTCCTGTCGGTCGCCGCCTGCAGAGCCCAGCTGGCCCTCATCGACGGCGACATCGCCGAGGGACTGCGCCGGCACCGCGAGACCGCCGAGGCGCACAAGAACTTGCACATCCCGGGCGCGCCGGACGTGCTCACCCCGTGGGGTCTCCTGGGCGAGGCCGTCGCGCTCTCCGCCTATGCGCAGTACGGCGAGGGCGACGACGGCGCGGATCTGTTCGAGTCGGTGCGGGCCGGCGTGCAGGCCGTGCTCGACCTGCATTCCGATTTCCAGGACTACCCGATGACGGGGATGGTGCTCGCCGGGCTGGGCATCTGGGGTCTTCGCAAGGCGGCGCTGCCCGCCGAGGACGCGGTGCGGCTGCTCGTGCTCGCCAAGCGGTTCGCGTACGCCCCGTTCATCCCGACGTTGCGGTGGCCGGTGCTGTCCGCGGACGCCGAGCGGATCGCGCCCGGCGTCCTGGCCCGGATCGAGGCCGAGTACGGCGAACGACGCGGCCCCGGCCTGCTGGCCGAGGCCCGTGCCGTCCTGCGCCGGGTGCTCTGACACCGGCTTACATCTTCCGGGAGTACGAGCGAACCGCCAGCGGGGCGAAGATCGCGACGACGACGGCGCAGCCGACGACCGCCCAGCCGACCTCTGCCGTCACGAGACCGTGGTTGAACAGGTCGCGCACCGCGGAGACGACGTGCGACACCGGGTTGACCTTCACGAACGCCTCCAGCCAGTCGGGCAGCGTCTCGGCGGGGACGAAGGCGTTGGACAGGAAGGTGAGCGGGAACATGATCATCATTGAGATGCCCTGCACGCTCTGCGCAGACCGCGCCAGCGTGCCCAGCCAGGTGAAGATCCACGCCAGCGACCAGCCCGCGATCACGGTGAGCGCCACACCGCCGACGCAGCCGAGCACGCCGCCGCCCGGGCGGTATCCGATGACCAGGCCGGAGACGACCGTCAACACCGACGCGATGCCATAACGGAGCAGGTCGGCGATCATCGGGCCGGCCAGCGGGGCGATCCTCGCGATCGGCAGGGACTTGAAGCGGTCGAAGACCCCCTTGTCCATGTCCTCACGCAGCTGCACGCCCGTCGCCATGCAGACGGTCAGGGCCGTCTGGGCGAGGATGCCGGGGATCAGCGTCGGGAGGTAGTTCGTCACGCTGCCGGAGATCGCGCCGCCGAAGATGAACGCGAACATCGCGGTGAACAGCAAGGGCTGGATGAGGACGTCGAAGAACTGCTCGGGCTTGCGGCGCATCTTTTTCAGCGCACGCCATGCCATCGCCAGGATCTGGACGCAGGCCTCCCCCGGCGAGCTGTGGGACGTGGTGCGGGCGACCACGGCGGCGGGGTCGACGCGGCGGCGGCCGGGGG
>JADGHC010000755.1 GCA_019689655.1 Microbispora sp. | reverse complement strand
GCGGGGGCGGGGGGGCGGGGGCGGCCCCCCCCGCCCCGGTCACCGCGGGGAGGCCCGGGCTTGTCCGGGCGGGGAAGGCAAACCGCCCGGACAGGCCCGGGTTTGTCCGGGCGGGGAAGGCAAACCGCCCGGACAAGCTAAGGTCACAGGTCCTTGGCCCAGACCTGGTCGTTGACGGGAATGCCCGACTCCTCGCTCGGCTGCTGCTCCACCAGCTCGAATCCGGCGGCCTGGTAGATCCGGCGGGCGCTGACGAGCACGTCGCGGGTCCAGAGCATGATCCGCTTGTAGCCGGCGGCCGCGGCGAAGCGCAGGCACTCGTCGACCAGGCGGCCGCCGATGCCCATGCCGCGCGCGGACGGCTCCACCAGCAGCAGGCGGAGCTGGGCCGTCGTGTCGTCCTTGCGCAGGCAGAAGATGCATCCCACCGGCTCGCCGTGGACCTCGGCGATCCAGGCGGCCTCCCGCCGGGGATCGTGCTCCTCGGCGAAGCCGGCGACGATCCGCGCGACCAGCGCCTCGAACGACGCCCCCCAGCCGTACTCCTCGCGGTAGAGAACCCCGTGCCGGTGCACCACCCAGCCGAGGTCGCCGACCCGCGGCGGCCGGATCACGTACGGCTCGCGCCGCTCGGCGGGCTGCTCCAGCAGGCTCCGTACGGTGCTCATGGCGGAGACGAGCCGCCGGCGTTCGGCGTCGGTGAGCTTCGCGAGCAGGGTCTCGATCTCGGCGGCCGAGCGCCGGTCGAGCACGCCGAAGGTGTCCCGGCCCTTGGGGGTGAGCCGTACGACCTGGCGGCGGGCGTCCTCGGCCGACCGTTCGCGGGTCACCAGGCCGTCGGCCTCGAACTTGGCGAGGATCCGGCTCATGTAGCCGGGGTCGAGGCCGAGCATGGTCCTGATGTCGGCCGCGTCGGCCGCCTCGCGGGTGCCGAGCTCGAACAGCACCCGCGCCTCGGTCAGGGAATAGGGGGTGTCGTGCATGCCCGCCCCGAGCACGCCGATCACAGACGTGTAGAAGCGGTTGAAGGCCCGTACTTCGGGGACTACGTCCATTTTCCCTTGCCTGTCTCAAGGAAATGCTTGACTGCGTCAAACATACGCCCTCGGCGGCCCGTTGGGAAGACGCGTCTCACGGCCGGCGCGGTCTCGCCGTGCGAGACTGGGTTGGTCTGGTCGGCCGGGTGGCGTAGCCTCTCTTTTTGGTCTAGACCAATGCGATAAGCTCAGACAGCACGCGGTGCGGTGGAGCGCCGGGGTCCGCGTCGTGCCGGGCCGTGCCATTCCACGCGTAAGTCCCAGATGGAGGAAATACCCGTCATGCGTATTGGAGTCCTGACCGGTGGCGGCGACTGCCCCGGGCTGAACGCGGTGATCCGCGGCGTCGTCCGCAAGGGCATCGGCGTGTACGGGCACGAGTTCGTCGGATTCCGGGACGGCTGGCGTGGCCCTCTGGAGGGCGACACCATGCCGCTCGACATTCAGGCCGTCCGGGGCATCCTGCCGCGCGGCGGCACGATCCTCGGTTCCTCCCGCACGAACCCGATGAAGATCGAGAACGGCGTCGAGCGGATCAAGGAGAACCTCGCCGCGCAGGGCGTCGACGCGCTCATCGCCATCGGCGGCGAGGACACGCTGGGCGTGGCCAAGCAGCTGTACGACCAGGGCGTGAACGTCGTCGGCGTGCCCAAGACGATCGACAACGACCTCAACGCCACCGACTACACCTTCGGCTTCGACACCGCGGTCAACATCGCGATGGAGGCCATCGACCGGCTGCACACCACCGCCGAGTCGCACCACCGCGCGCTGATCTGCGAGGTCATGGGCCGCCACGCGGGCTGGATCGCGCTGCACGCGGGCATGGCCGCCGGCGCCAACGTCATCCTCATCCCGGAGAAGCCGTTCGACATCGAGAAGGTCTGCGCCTACGTCGAGTCGCGGTTCAAGACCCGCTACGCGCCGATCATCGTCGTCGCCGAGGGCGCCCACCCGATCGAGGGCCAGCTGGCGCTGCAGACCGGTGAGCTGGACGCGTTCGGCCACGTGCGCCTCGGCGGCATCGGCGAGGTGCTCGCCAAGGAGATCGAGAAGCGTACCGGCAAGGAGGCCCGCACCACGGTCCTCGGCCACATCCAGCGCGGCGGCACGCCGACCGCCTACGACCGGGTGCTGGCGACCCGCTTCGGCCTCGGCGCGATCGACGCGGTGCATGAGGGCGACTACGGCAAGATGGTCGCCCTGCGCGGCACCGAGATCGTCCGCGTCGCGCTCGCCGAGGCGACCGCCGAGCTCAAGACCGTGCCGGTCTCCCGCTACGAGGAGGCCGAGGTCTTCTTCGGCTGATCGGACGCGGG
>JADGHC010000754.1 GCA_019689655.1 Microbispora sp. | reverse complement strand
TCCGCCTGGCGGATCGGCTTTCCCTGCCCCGCTACGCGGGAGGGTCCGCTTCACCCCCGGCCTGAAGGCCGGAGCACTGCGGACGAGCCTGGTAGCGGACCTCGGTCAGCGGGAAACCGTGCGACTCGTCCCGTTGTACGGCTCCGTCGGGGCGCCAGCCGCCGCGTTCGTAGAACCGCCGCGCGCGGACGTTCCCGTCGATCACCCAGAGTGTGGCCCGCTCGTACCCGGCGGCGGCGAGGTCGTCCAGCGCGGCGGCCATGAGACGCCCGCCGAGCCCGGCGCCCCATACCTCGGGCAGCAGGTAGATCGCCGAGATCTCCGCCACGGAGGCGGGGTCGGCGTCGTCGTCCCGGCTGGGGCCGAGCGCGGCGAACCCGGCGACGGAACCGCCCGCCTCCGCCACGAAAACCTCCGTACGCGGCGGGGCGGACTCCCCCAGCAGCCGGTTCCAGAGGGGCAGGCGCATGGCCGGGGTGAGGCCGTCGAGGTAGGCCCGCGGCATGAACCCCGGATAGGCGGCCTGCCACGACCTGACGTGGACGGCGGCGATCGCCTCCGCGTCCGCCGGTTCGGCCCGTCTTACGACCATGCATGCTCCCTCACCGCCGGCGGTGTACACCGCACAAAGCGGGCCATGTACGGCCCTGTGAACTTCTGAGTTATACAGCCGGCTTCGCCGCAGATGCGGCCGGGGTGAGCGGGCGCCCGTCAGCCGGTCGGCCACGCGTGGAGCTTGCCGGGGTTGCGTACGGCCCAGATGCGCGTGATCCGGTCGCCCGCGACCTCGAACGCGAACACCGAGACGGTGACGCCGTCCTGCTGGGCGATCAGGCCGGGCCGGCCGTTGACCGTGCGTTCCAGCAGCGTCAGTCCGGGCGCCCCGGCGGCGAGGCCGGCGAAGTGGCGTGCGATCCGCTCGCCGCCCTCGATCGGGCGGAGCAGCGCCCTGACCAGGCCGCCCCCGTCGGCGATCGCGGTGGCGCCGGGGTCGAGCAGCCCGACGAGGGCCTTGATGTCCCGGGCTTCCCACGCCCGCTTGAACTCCCTGACGATCTCCGCCTGCCGGGGTGCGGGCGTCGCGGCGGCCCGGGAGGCGCGGATGCGGCGGCGGGCCGAGGAGGCGAGCTGGCGGCAGGCCGCCGGGGTGCGGCCGACGATCTCGGCCACTTCGGCGAAGGAGTAGCGGAAGACGTCGTGCAGGACGAACGCGACGCGCTCGGCCGGGGTCATCGCCTCGAGCACGACGAGGAAGGCCATGCTGACCGACTCGTCCAAGGTCACCCGGTCGGCCGGGTCGGCGCCGATGCCGTCCGGCCGCCCGGTGGCCCACTCCGCCGGATCGGGCAGCGGCTCGGGGATCCACTCGCCCACATAGGTCTCCCGCCGGGCCCGCGCCGAGGAGAGCAGGTTGAGGCAGATGCGCCCGGCGACCGTGGTCAGCCAGGCGCCGGGGGACGCGATGGCGTCCCGCTCCTGCGGGGACATGGCGTACCAGCGGGCGTAGGTCTCCTGGACGACGTCCTCGGCCTCGGTCAGGGAGCCGAGCAGCCGATAGGCGAGATTGATCAGATGGCGCCGCTCGCCGATGATCGCGCTCAGGCCCGCGCCGGACCGGTCGTGCGCCGGATGGTCGGTCATGGTTGCGAAAGCTCCCCGGGTCGGATGCTGCCCCTGCCGATCCGACAAGACAGCACGGCGAATTGTGAGGCCGGTCCGCCGCCACCACTGAACCATGTCGCGCCTGACATTTCGCGGCGCCGTCCGGTCGTACGAGTGACAAGCCAGGGTTGCGCACCGGGTTGAAGGGACGACCGGCGATGCTCACGCGACGCGAGGAGGACGAAGCCGCGATCAGGCGGCAGATCGGCAGGATCGCCGAAGCGATCCACGCCAAGGACCTCGACGGCCTGCGGCGGCTCTACACGACGGACGTCGTGTCCTTCGACGTCGAGCCGCCGCTGCAGCACGTGGGGGTAGCCGCGAAACTGAAGAACTGGATCAAGGTGTTCGCGCTCTTCCGGTATGTGACGTACGAGGTTCGCGACCTCGCGCTCACCGTCGGCGACGATGTGGCGTTCGGCCATTGCTTCGGCCGGCTCAGCGGCACGTTGATGGACGGTACGGAGACGAGCGGCATGTGGGTGCGGGCCACGTTCGGCTTCCGGAAGATCGACGGTGAGTGGCTGATCGCGCACGACCAGGTTTCCGTGCCGCTCGACGTGCGAAGCGGCGCGGGAGTGACCCACCTCGTGCCCTGAGCCACCGCGGGCATCGAAGACCTCGGCCGGGCGAGGGCGCGTCGGGGGGGGGGGGGGCGCGCCGCGCCCGCCCCCCCCCCCCCCCCCCGCCCGCGCGGCGCC
>JADGHC010000083.1 GCA_019689655.1 Microbispora sp. | reverse complement strand
GGGCGGGATCGCCATCGGCGGCGGGGCGGCCGGTCTCATCGCCCTCATCCTCGCCCTGATATTCGGTGTCAACCCCGGCGACATCACGGGCGGCGACGAGCCCGCCGGCCTGCGGCCGACCAGCGACCTGAGCGCGCAGTGCAGGACCGGCGCCGACGCCGACCAGTCGGACAAGTGCCGGGTCGTGGGCGTCGTCAACAGCATCCAGAAGTACTGGAGCGAGCAGATCGACGGATACACCGGCGCGAAGACCACCCTGTTCTCCGGCCTGGTGCAGACCGGGTGCGGCGTCGCGGACTCCTCCGTCGGCCCCTTCTACTGCCCCCGCGACAAGCACGTCTACCTCGACCTGTCGTTCTTCGACGAGCTGCGGTCGCGGTTCGGGGCCACGGGCGGCCCGTTCGCGCAGGCGTACGTGATCGCCCACGAGTACGGCCACCACGCGCAGGACCTGCTGGGCACGATGGAGCGGGTCGGCCAGGACCAGGGCGCCGAGGGCGGCTCGGTACGGCTCGAGCTTCAGGCCGACTGCTACGCGGGCGTGTGGGCGAAGAACGCGGTGGACACCGGCTTCTACGCCAAGCCGTTCACCGACGCCGACATCCGGGAGGCGCTCGACGCCGCCGCGGCGGTGGGCGACGACCGCATCCAGGAGCAGGCCCGGGGCAGGATCAACCCGGACGCCTTCACGCACGGCACCTCGGCCCAGCGGACGAAGTGGTTCACGAACGGTTACTCGACGGGCGACCCGGCGCGCTGCGATACCTTCTCGGGACGCATCTGAGACCCTTTGCGGAGCCTCCACCGCGAATCTTGGGTCGTCTCTTAAACTACGTACCGTGATCTTTAAGTCGGTCGGTGACGGACGGCCCTACCCCGAACACGGACTGTCGTCCCGCGAGTGGGCGCAGATCCCGCCCCGGCAGGTCCGGCTCGACACGCTGATCACCACAAAAGCGGTGCTGGACCTGCACTCGTTGCTCGCCAAGGACTCGACCTTCTACGGCGACCTGTTCCCCCACGTGGTGCACTGGAAAGGCGAGCTGTACCTGGAAGACGGCCTGCACCGCGCCCTGCGCGCCGCGCTTCACCAGCGTTCGGTGCTGCACGCCCGCGTGCTGGAACTGCAGGACTGAGCCGCGTACGGGCACCCCGATCCGGGTTGGCACGGCTGGACTACTCGCAGCCTGACTCCGGACAGGAAGTCATCGCCCGCTATCTGACAGTTGATCACGTCGTGGCCCTCGTCGCGATTTCGGTCTGCCCGGCGAGCACCTCGCGCAGCTCCTCCAGGGAGGAGGCGGCGCCGGACGTCGGCGCGGCGGCGCATCTGCGCGGTGGTCGGCGGCTCGTACAAGTGGCGGGGATCGCGGCCGAGGGTCGCCGCCTGATGGGCGTACGGCGGGTGCCCGCACCAGCGGCAGCCGAGTGGCAACGGCGGCCGGGCGGCAGTGTGCCGGACGCGGGTGCGGCGGATGGTGCCGTCGGCCCATCGGACGGGCACGGCCGCCGTAGGAGCGCCAGGGTTGTTCATCGGGTCAGAACCTCCATCCTGATCAAGGGCCTGTCATCGCGGGCACGTCGCCGTGGCCGACCCGCTTCACGTGTGTGCCGCCGGCATCCCGATCTCGATCCGGCGCGTGACCCCCCGATTCGTCGACGCGCATCTCGATGCGTGGCGCGGCCGTGCTCAGCAGCTGCATTCCGTACGCCGTCACCCGTTCAAGGCGGGCGTCGGTGGCGTCGACTCCGACTTCGACGGCGACGTGTCCGGTGCCAATGTGGAAGGCGAGGCGTACGGGCGGCCCGCCAAGGGCGGGGCCGACGCCGGCGAGGGCGGCGGTGACTATCGCGGCGGCAGCCCGTTCGCCGGCGACATGGAGGCGCAGGGCAAGGTACCTGCCTGGCGGGTGCACTCCCGTACGGCCGAGGCCTCCGCCGAGGTCGCCCAGCGCCTGGCCATCGCCGAGGGCGACCCGGTCATGCGGGCCTTGTACGTGTACACCGCCGACGGGGTGCCGGTGCAACGCGCCGTGTCGTGGGAGCCGTACGAGCTGACGAGGGGAACACCGATCGCGCTGCCGGAGGACGGCCCGCACGCAGGCCGCGGCGTACGGGACCGCATGGCTGTGATCGGCGTGGAGGTCACGCGCCGCCGCGAAGGCCTGCATTCGCGCGGCGCGACGGTGGAGGAGGCCCGGGATCTCGGGATCTCTCCCGGCGCGATCGTCACCGTCCTGCGGCGGACCTACTTCGCCGAGGCCCGCCCTGTCGAGACGTGCGACATCGTCGCGCCGGGCGATCGGGTCGAGTTCGTCTACGTCCTAGACGTCAACTAGGCCGAGCGGCGCCGCCCGCAGGCCGTACGTGAAAGCAAAAGAGCCGCCGACCTTCCGATGCCGGTCGGCGACCCTTTCTCGTGGCGGTGGAGGTGGGATTTGAACCCACGGTAGGTTGCCCTACACACGCTTTCGAGGCGTGCGCCCTCGGCCACTAGGCGACTCCACCGCGCAGCAGCTTACCGGACGAACACCACTGCGCGTGCATCCGTTTCCGTCCGCCCGCCGGGCTCAGCCGCGGCGGCCTTCGAAGAATTCGGTCAGCACGGCCGCGCACTCGCCGGCCAGCACGCCCATGACCACTTCGGGACGGTGGTTGAGCCTGCGGTCGCGCAGGACGTCCCACAGCGAGCCGGCGGCCCCGGCCTTCTCGTCCACCGCGCCGTACACCACGCGGTCCACCCGGGCGAGGACCGCGGCGCCGGCGCACATCGTGCAGGGTTCGAGCGTGACGACGAGGGTGCACCCGGTCAGCCGCCAGTCGCCGGTCTTGGCCGCCGCCGCCCGCAGGGCGAGCACTTCCGCGTGGGCCGTGGGGTCGGCGCTCGCCTCACGGTCGTTGCCCGCCGCCGCGAGCACCCTTCCGGGCCCGGGGGAGCCGGGCTCCGGCGGACCGAGGACGACGGCGCCGACCGGCACTTCGCCCCGTCCCGCCGCCCGTACGGCCTCCGCCAGCGCCAGCCGCATGGCGGCCTCGTACGCCCTGGGAGGCTGCGAGCCGATCATCTGAGGCGGTCGAGCTCGTCGGCGAAGCCGAGCCGTTCGGCGATGAGGGAGAGGATGTCGGCGGGCAGCACGCCCTCTTCCATGCTGAGCTCCACGAGCTCCTCCGCGCTGAGCGAGAAGTCGCTGAGCAGCTCCAGGTCGCCCACCGGCCGGATGCCGAGGTCGGGCGCGTCCTTGTCCACGGCGACGCCGGCGAGCTCGGCCAGGATCTCGCCGAGGGGGTCGTTCTGCACGGCGTGCGCGTCGGAGATGAACACACGGGGGTCGAGGTCGTCCTCATATCGGACGACCGCGAACCACTCGTCCTCGACCTCGACGCAGAGCAGGGCGAGCTCCTCGCCGCTGAGCCCGAGGGCTTCTTGCAAGGCGTCGCTCAAGTCGTCGGCGATCTCGGCCTCGCCGAGGTCGATCTCGGCGCCGACCCAGCGGCCGTTCACACGGGTGAACCCGGCGGAGAAGAGGTTCGGTCTGGAGGGCATTGCCGTCTCCCCAGGTCAGCCGATGGCGGCGTCGACGGCGCGTTCGAAGGGCTGGGAGAAGCCCAGCCGCGCGGCGATGCTGGACAGGACCTCGTCGGGGAGCAGGTCGAGATCCCCCGACAACGCGCCCAGCTCCATCTCGTCGAGCCCGAGGTCGGCGAAGATGGACAGGTCACCGGCGGGGAGCACGCTGTCGAGCTCCTCCTCCTCGGGCACGGGCACGTCCAGGTATTCGAGGACCTGCTGCGCCAGCGGCCACTCCCAGGCGGCCGTGATATCCGAAAGGAAGACGTCCACCCGCTCACCGAATACCCGTAACACCACGAAGAAGTCATCCCCTACGGCGACCATGCCAATCGTGGTCCCCATGCTGGGGGTCTGCCGGAGGGCGTGAATGAGGCCGTCCAGGTCGGAGGTCAGCGCCACCGGGAGCATCTCCGCCTCCCAGCGGTCCTCCTCTCGGTACACGACGATGGCAAAGTCAAGAGTGTCCACGTCTGTCATCGTCTTCCCCACCGCACGGTCTTCACGACGGCAATGGTCGCAGAATCGGAGTCGTAGCGTAGGGCGGTCACTCCAAATCGTGATCAAAGACTCAGCCGACGTCGAGGGTTTGCCCAGGAGACGGTAACGTCTCTGCCTATGGAGACCCTCGTCGTCGACCACCCGCTCGTCGCCCACAAGCTCACCACTCTCCGTGATGTGCGGACCGACTCACCGACGTTCCGCCGCCTGGCCGACGAACTGGTGACGCTGCTCGCTTACGAGGCCACCAGGGACGTACGGGTGACCGACGTGACGGTCGAGACCCCGCTCGCCACCGCCGAAGGCGTACGGCTGGCGCGGCCGGCGCCACTGGTGGTGCCGATCCTGCGCGCCGGGCTGGGGATGCTCGACGGGATGACCCGGCTCCTGCCCACCGCCGAGGTCGGATTCCTCGGCATGATCCGCGACGAGTCCACGCTCAAGGCCCAGACGTACGCCACGCGGCTGCCGGAGGACCTGTCCGGCCGTCAGTGCTACGTGCTCGACCCGATGCTCGCGACGGGCGGGACCCTCGCCGCGGCGATCCACTTCCTGTTCGACCGCGGCGCCCGGGACGTGACCGCGATCTGCCTGCTGGCCGCCCCCGAGGGCGTGGCCTACCTGGACAAGGAGTTCCGCGGCGGCGACCGCCCGATCCGGGTGGTGACGGCCGCCCTCGACGAGCGGCTGAACGAGAACGGCTACATCGTGCCCGGTCTCGGTGACGCGGGCGACCGCCTGTACGGCGTGGTCTGAACGCCCCGGCGGCCTGACCGCCCGGCCGGCCCCGTCCTTCCGTCTCCCGCCGGGTGACCGTATGGCTTGATCTCCTCGCGGTCTGATTTCCCTTTCCTTCCGCACGATCCGTCCAGATCCCACATCTGGTTACACTACGCTCCCGCTAGGGTACGCACTGTGATGACGACGTCACCTCGCACTCTCGCGAGCGGCGCGCCACCAGGGAGAGCGATGATCCAGCATCCGGCCGGTGAGCACTACGAACAGCTCGAGGCTCTGCTCAGGGACGAGTTCGCGGGGGTGCATCCCCCCACGACGGTGACCCGGTGCGTCCAGGCCGCCCACCACGGCGCCATCGAGGTCACCGGGCACGCGCACCCCGCGCTGGTCGAGCGCATCGCCCGCAAGCATCTGCGGGTCCTGGCGACCGCCGCGGCGGAGCGAGGCTGACGCCGTCGGTCACTTAAAAACCGTTCGCGGTTGGCCGCTTTAACAAAGGAGGCGGCTGGGTAATGTATTGGTCATGGGAGTGGTGACGGCGGTGCAGGCAAGGAAAGTCATCAAGTGGGTACTCATCGTGTCGGTAGTCTTCTACCTGCTGACGAGACCAACTGACGCGGCTCATACAGTTCACGGGGCCTTCAACGGAATCGTCAGCGCGGCCGACTCGATGGCTCAGTTCTTCGCCACCCTGACATGAGACTTGTGACCCACGGGGATTCCGCCCCATCGTCGGTCAACCGTTACCTCCTCCCCCACGAACAACAAGTCATCATGGTGCGGCGCCATCCCGCCGTGCTCCTGCGCCCGGTCGGCGAGATTCTCGGCGGCCTCATTCTCGCCATCATCCTCAGCAAGTTCCTGAGCGATAACGGCGCGAGCCAGGCCCTGGCCATCGTCTGGTGGGCCTGGCTCCTCCTGCTGGTTCGTTTCGTCTGGAAGGTCGCTGAGTGGTCGGTCGACTACTTCGTGGTGACCTCCCAGCGCATGCTTCTCACCACGGGCCTCATCACGCGCAAGGTCGCGATGATGCCCCTGAGCAAGGTCACCGACATGAGCTTCCAGCGCTCGCTCCTCGGCCGCATGCTCGGCTACGGCGAGTTCGTCATGGAGTCGGCCGGCCAGGACCAGGCCCTGCGCACCGTCCCCCACATCCCCTATCCGGAGACCTTGTATCTCGAGGTCTGCCAGATGATCTTCCCCGGCAAGGACGGGGACGACGACTGACCTCACGGTTCGCCCCGTCCGGCATCTCGACTTCGTGATCGAACCTTCATCGTCGTGATTCTTGACGGAGGGTTACACGATTCGGTCGCTTCGTGCCATTATGGCGACACTATTGACCCCTCCCCCGCCCTGTGAGATCAGATGCCGAGTCAGGGAACCATCGGTGACCGCGTCCGCGGATTGCGGTTGAGCAGGCGCATGTCGCAGGCCCAGTTGGCCGGACCCGACCTCTCCGACAGTTACGTCTCACTCATCGAGTCCGGAAAGCGGACGCCCACGCCGGTCGTCGCCCGGTTACTCGCGGAGCGGCTTGGTTGCACCACCGAGTATCTGCTCCACGGGATAGAACCCCGGCAGCGCATCGACACCGAGCTCGGCCTGCGGCATGCCGAGCTCGAGCTGTATCACGGCGATCCCGCCGTTGCGGCCGACCGCTTCACCGAGATCGTCAAGGCGGCGGGCGAGGACAACGCGATGCTGGCCGCCCATGCCCGGCTCGGAGTGGCCCGGGCGCTGGAGGCTCAGGGCCGCGTCGGACGGGCCGTCGAGGTGTACGAGCGGCTGCGCCGTGAGGCCGCCGCGCACCCCGAGCGCCTCGCCGATCTGCCGCTGACCGTCGCGCTGTGCCGCTGCTACCAGCGGGCGGGCGACCAGCTGCGGGCCCGGGACCTCGGCACCCACGCGCTCGACCAGATCGACCGGCTCGGTGTGATCGACGGCGAGCTGGCCGTCGAGCTGGCGCTCGCGCTGGTGGAGGCCGAGACCGGCCTGTCGTACGTCGAGCGGGTGCTGTCGGCCGGGGGCCCGCTGCGTGCCGAGGACCGCAGCACGGAGATCCTCGCGCTGTGGCAGGCCAGTGTGCGGGCGGCGGAAGGCGAAGACTCGGCGCTGGCGGTGCGGCTCGCCGAGGATGCCCTCGCGGCGGGACGCCCGGCCCGGATGGCCGTACGCCGTGCCCGGATCGCGATGCACTGGGCGCGTCTCACCGCGGCCAGTTCCGAAGACGCGGATTTGGACCGAGCCAACACGCTCGCGCGGTCCGCGGCGGACGTCTTCGCGGAGTTCCCCGCCGAACGGCAGGAGCACGCGCGGAGCCTCGTGGTGCTGAGTTTCGTACGACTCCGGGCCGGAGACACGGAATCCGCGGTCGAACTCGCCAACCAGGCCCTGAATCTGTTGGACATCGCCAAGGGGACCACCGCGGCCACCGCCCACATGGTGCTGGCGGAGATCGCTTTGGCACGGTCCGAAGATCCGGCAGCCGAACTGGAGCGGGCCCACGATCTGCTGGACGTCGAGACACCCGACCGGGAGACCGCACGGACCTGGCGCAGGCTCGGTGACCTGTGGGGCCAGGCCGGTGCCCTCGACCGGCAGGCCGAGGCTTATCGTAGAGCCCTGGAAGCGGTCGGACTCCGCGTGAACATCCCGGGCTCCATGACCACGACGACGTTGCTCGCCCGATAGCCTCCTGGAGCTCCGGACATGATCTGGAGGCTCTGGAATAATAGGGGTCTACCACTCATTCCATCATCGGATGAATGGCCGACTCAAAGGAGGCTGACGTGAGCCTGCGGACGGCGCAGCGGGCGTCTCTCGTGGACCAGGTGATCGACCAGCTCAAGGAGCAGATCACCACCGGCTCCTGGCAGATGCATGCCAAGATCCCCACCGAGACGGTGCTCGCCGAGCAGCTCGGAGTCGGCAGGAACACGGTCCGCGAGGCGGTCCGCGCGCTGACCCACGCCGGGCTGCTGGAGTGCCGCCAGGGCGACGGCACGTACGTGCGGGCCACGAGCGAGCTGTCGGGCGCGATGGCCAGAAGGCTGCGCGCGGCCGAGCAGCTGGAGATCCTCGAGGTCCGGCGCGCCCTGGAGGTCGAGGCGGCCCGGCTCGCGGCGACCCGGCGGACCGACGAGGACATCGCGTCGATCGAGGCCGCGCTGGCCGCCCGCGAGAAGGCGTGGTCGGACGGCGAACCCGAGGCGTTCGTCGAGGCCGACCTCGCCTTCCATGTGGCCGTCGTCGAGGCCACGCACAACCAGGTGCTGATCGACCTCTACGTCGACTTCTCGGCCGCGCTGCGGGCGAGCATCGCGGCGGCCGGCGGCTCCCTGGAGGAGAACTACATCCCGCACGACGCGATCGTGCGCGCGATCGTCGCCGGTGACGCCGCCGCCGCCGAACGTGCCGGTCACGCGTGTATGGAGCACATCCTCATCGCCCTCACCGACTCCGCCGCCCTCACGTCCTGAGCCCCGCCCGGCGGACGTGGTCAGCCGATCCGCAGGGACATCACCAGGTAGCGGAAGCCGGGGTCCTCACCCTCGTCGGTGATCAGCGCGGGACGGGTCGGCGATTCCATGTGGAGCCGCGCCCGCTCCGTCTGGACGCCCGCCAGCCCGTCCAGCAGGAAGTGGGGCTGGAAGGCGATCTGGATGTCGGGGCCGTCCAGCTCGGCGTCGACGACCTCCGCGCCCCTGCCGATGTCCCCGCCGCCGGCCTGGATCAGCACCTGTCCCTGAGAGAACGCCAGCCGGACCGCGGCGTTGCGCTCGGCCACCAGCACGACGCGTCTGACGGCCTCCACGAACGGTCCCACCGCCACGTCGGCGTGGATCGCCCACTGCTCCGTGAGGCGGGACCGATAATCGATGAACTGGTCATCCAGCAGGCGCACCGTCGTCGTGCGCCCCTGACTCTCGAAACCCGCCACGGTGTCGCCCAGGCCGACGACCACCTCGCCGCCGCGCAGCGACCGGGCGACCTCGACCAGCACCCGCGCCGGCACGACCACGCCGTGCCGCGCGTCCCGCTGTTCGGGATGCCACAGGAACTCGCTCACCGCGATGCGGTAGCGGTCGGTGGCGGCCATCGACACCCGCACGCCCTCGATGTCCACACGGATGCCCGTCAGCATGGGCAACGTGTCGTCGCGGCTCGCGGCCACCGCGACCTGCCCGACCGCGGTGGCGAAGGCGCCGCCGCCCACGGCGCCGACCTTCGGCGGCATCGGCGGGATCGCGGGGAAGTCCTCATCGGGCATGGTGAGCAGCCCGAACTCCGCGCTGCCGCAGGTGAGCACCGCCTCGGATCCGCTCTTGACGACCTCGACGGGCCGGTCGGGCAAGCTCCGGGTGATCTCGGCCAGGACCTTCCCGGGAATCAGCACCCGGCCCGGCTCGGCCACGTCGGCCTCGACCTCGGCACGCGCCGACACCTCGTAGTCGAAGGCGGACACCCGCAGGTCGTCTCCCGCCTCCAGCAGCAGGCCCGCGAGGACGGGCACGGCGGGCCGGGCGGGCAGCACCCGGGCCGCCCACGCCACCGCGTCGGCCAGAACGTCACGGTTCACCTGGAATTTCATCCCGACCTCCTGCCTGCGCCACGACCTCAGTCAAAGTAGCGCCCGGCACCGACAATTCCCGGCCCTCCCCGCCGCAGCCCGATGACAGATCCCCGCGCCCCCGCAAAACATCCACGCAGCTCCGGAAGGCTCCCGCCGTTCCGGAGCGGACCGCGCCGCCGCCACACCGGCCTGGTGCCGGCGGCCCGGGACGCGCCCGCCGTCTCGGGCCCGCGCCACCACCTGCTGGACGCGCTGGATGACCTCGATCCGACCCCGCGAGGCTCCAGCCGCGGACGCCGCCGTTGCGCGTACCCCGGCGTTGCGCGGCCCAGGCGTCGACGCCGCCCCAGACATACGGGCCGCCCGGGCGTCGACGCCGCCCACGAGGCGCTGCGGCGGCCCTACTTGCTGTTGAGGAAGGCGAGAACGGCGAGGACCCGGCGGTTGTCGTCGTCGGAGGGCGCCAGGCCGAGCTTGGCGAAGATGCTCGCGGTGTGCTTGCCCACCGCGCTGTCGCTGAGGTACAGCCGCTGCGCGATCGCGGCGTTCGATCTGCCCTCGGCCATCAGTTCGAGCACCTCGCGCTCCCGGGGGGTGAGGCGGCCGAGTGGTTCGTTGCGGGCGTTGCTCGCCAGGAGCCGGGCGATCACCTCGGGGTCCATGGCCGTTCCGCCGGCCGCGACCCGGCGTACGGCGTCGACGAACTGCTCGGCGTTGAACACCCGGTCCTTCAGCAGGTAGCCGACACCGCCTGACCCGTCGGCCAGCAGCTCCCTGGCGTACAGCTGCTCGACGTGCTGGGAGAGCACGAGGACCGGCAGGCCCGGCACCTGCCGCCGCGCGGCCAGGACGGCCTGCAGTCCCTCGTCGGTGAAGGTCGGCGGGAGCCGTACGTCCACGACGGCCACGTCGGGACGCTCGCCGATCAGGGCGGCGAGCAGCTCGGGGCCGGACTCGACCGCCGCGACCACCTCGAAGCCGTGCGCGCGCAGCAGGGCGACCAGACCCTCCCGCAGCAGGTGCAGGTCTTCGGCCAGCACTACCCGCACGCGCCACCCTCCGTCTGCCCGCTCCGCACCGTCGCCGCCAGCGCGACGGCCAGCAGGCCGCCGCCGAGCGCAATCATGCCGACGATGACCGGCCACTGGAAGGGCTCGGGCACGTGCAGACCGAGGAACCACGACTTCACCGGCGATCCCGCCAGCTTGAACCCCATCGCGACCAGTCCCTGCGGGAACAGCGCGATCGGCCACAGCGCCCAGCACAGGCGGCCGAAGTAGCGCCACCGGCTCATCGGCACGGGCTTCGTCCGGAACGCGCGGGGCAGTTCGATGACGGCCGTGGTCGGGCCGCCCACGGGGCTGCTCACCGCGAGGACGCCGTCGAAGGCGCCGAGCCTGCGCTCGATGCCGCGCAGGCCGGTGCCGCGCTCGGGGTCCGCGCCGCCGTGGCCGTCGTCGGTCACCGTCACGCGCAGCGCCGAGCCCTGCGCGCTCACGTCCACCCACGCCTCGGTCGCGTCGCCGTGCCGGGCCGCGTTGGCCAGCAGCTCGCTGATCGCGAAGTACGCCGCCGACTCCAGCGGCGCGGAGGCGCGTTCGGGCAGGTCGACCGTGACGTGGGTGCGCAGCGGGCTGTCCAGGGCGAGGGCGCGTACGGCGTCGCCCAGGCCGCGCTCGGCCAGCACCGGGGGATGGATGCCGCGCACCAGCCGCCGGATCTCCTGCAGCGCGGTCGCCGACGCCTCCCTGGCCTTGCCGAGCAGCGCCCGGGCGGCCTGCGGGTCGCTCTCCAGCAGTTGCTCGGCCGCGCCGATCGTCATGCCGATCGCCACCAGGCGGGCCTGGGCGCCGTCGTGCAGGTCGCGCTCGATCCGGCGCAGCTCCGCCGCCTGCGCGTCGGCCACCTCGGTGCGGGCGGCGTCGAGGTGGCTGATTCGCTGGGCCAGCCTCGCCTTCTCGGTCGGCCCGAGCAGCGCGGCCGCCGCCCGGCCGTGCACCCGCACGGCCCACGGCGCGTACCAGGGCGCGCTTATCGCCGCGAGCAGAATCAAGGCCACGCCCATCGCCGGGTCGCCTCCGGCCGCCCACGCGACGCCGTACGCGGCCACGAGCAGCGGAGCGGCGGCCATGAAACCCCCGGCCAGCGGGGCGGAGAGCAGGAAGGCGAAGTCGCGCCAGGTGGCGGGGTCCTTGACCATCCAGTTCCAGCGCTTGTTGAAGGCCGGGATCGTGGGCTTCCGGTAGAGGGTGCGGCCGTCGCGATACCAGCCGTCGGCCTGGGGGACGGGCGGAGGCGGCGCCGGCCGGTACGGATCGTCGATCCGCACGCCCGACCAGCGGGCGGCCAGCTCGCGCTGCCGCCGGGTCACCGCCCGCGCGAGCCGTACGGCCGGGGGAAAGACGATCACCAGGCCGACCAGGAAGGTGAGCAGCACCGCCGCCAGCATCACCAGACCGACGGCCAGGCCCAGCAGGGCGAGGCCGGCGAGGGCGGCGCCGCGTGCCAGGGCGGTGAGGGTCGAGCGAACCGAGGTCATGGCTCCAGTTTGAGGGCCGGCGCCGAATCGGCACAGTGGCCCGAACCACCTGATCGGGGTGGAGAAAACTGCACCCCCACCGGGCGCGCAGGCGCATTCCGCGCCGCCTGTCCGGTTCCTAGCGTCGTCGGCATGGCAATCATCACCGTGGACCACCTCCGTAAGACGTACGGGGCGCGGGTGGCGGTCGAGGACGTGTCGTTCTCCGTGGAGCAGGGCGAGGTCTTCGGCATCGTGGGCCGCAACGGGGCGGGCAAGACGACGACGGTCGAGTGCGTCGCCGGGCTGCGCACCCCCACCTCCGGCACGATCACCGTCGACGCGGACCTGAAGGAACAGGTCGGCGTGCAACTCCAGGAGTGCTCGCTGCCCGACAAGATCCGGGTCGGGGAGGCCCTGGCGCTCTACGCCTCGTTCTACTCGCGGCCGGCCGACTGGCGGGCCCTGGCCGAGGAGGCCGGCCTCGACCTCCGCAAGCCCTTCGGCAAGCTGTCGGGCGGGCAGCGCCAGCGGCTGTCGGTCGCGCTCGCGCTGGTCGGAAACCCGCGCGTCGCGATACTCGACGAGCTCACCACCGGCCTGGACCCGCAGGCCCGCCGCGAGACCTGGGACCTGGTCGCCCGGATCAAGGAGCGCGGCGTGACCGTCCTGCTCGTGACCCACTTCATGGAGGAGGTGGAGCGCCTGTGCGACCGGGTCGCGGTCATCTCCCGGGGGCGGGTGCGGGCGGTGGACACCCCCGCCGGGCTGATCGCCCGCGCCGGCGGCGAGCAGCGCCTGATCTTCCACACCGACGAGCCCGTCGACGCCCTGCGCTCGCTGCCCGAAGTGGCGTCCGTCACCGTTGCCGGCCGCGGGGGCGCCGGCACGGCCGACGGGCGCGGCACGGCCGACGGGCGCGGCGTGAAGGTCACCGTCACCGGCACCGGCGACCTGCTGAGCGCCGTCGCCGCCGTGCTGCCCCCGTCCAGGACGCGGAACCTGCGCATGGAGCGCACCACCCTCGACGACGCCTTCCTCGTTCTCACCGGTACGGAGGAATCATGACGAAAGCCTTCGGAAAGCTCACGGCCGTGGAGGCCCGGCTCTTCCTCCGCGAGCCCGTCGCGGTGTTCTTCGCGATCGTGCTGCCGGTGGGACTGCTGCTGGGGCTCGGCACGACGATCCCCGGCTTCCGCGAGGCGGATCCGTCGCTGGGCGGGCAGCGGCTCGTGGACGCGCCCTTCACGGCGATGATGGTGCTGCTGTCGATCGTGACGCTCGGGCTGAGCGTGCTGCCGGCGAGTCTGGTGCTCTACCGGGAGCGCGGCGTGCTGCGGCGGATGTCCACCACACCGGTGCGGCCGGGCGCGCTGCTGTCGGCCCAACTGCTGATCAACGTGGTCGTGTCCGTGGTCGCCACCGTCTTGACGCTCACGCTGGGCCACCTGGTCCTCGACGTACCGCTGCCCGGCTCGCCCTGGGCGTTCGCCGGGGTGTTCGCGCTCGGGTCGGTCGCGATGCTGTCGATCGGGCTGCTGCTGGCCGCCGTGGCACCGACCTCCCGGATCGTCCAGGGGGTGGGCTCGGCCCTCATGTTCCCCCTGCTGTTCCTCGCCGGGATGTGGCTGCCCCGGCCGCTGATGCCCGAACTCCTGCGCCGGATCAGCGACTTCACGCCCACGGGCGCGTTCGGGCAGGGGCTGATGGACGCCCTCGGCGGGCAGGCGCCCCAGCCGCTCCACCTCGCCGTACTGGCGGGCTGGGCGCTGGCCGCGGGCATCGGCGCGGCCCGGCTGTTCCGCTGGGAGTGAGTCGCGGCGGCGCCTACCTGAGAGGTAATCGCCGGGCCGCGCGGTGGGCGGATAGCGTCGGTGGCGTGACCGTCGCCATGCTTCACCAGCGGCCGTTCGGCGAGCTCCTGCGCCAGTGGCGTGAGCACCGGCGGCTGAGCCAGCTCGAACTGTCCAACTTGGCGGAGATCTCCACCCGGCACATCAGCTTCCTGGAGACCGGCCGGGCCACGCCCAGCCGCGACATGGTGCTCCACCTCGCCGAGCACCTGGACCTTCCGCTCCGGGAGCGCAACCACCTGCTGCTGGCCGCGGGGTACGCCCCCGTCTACAGCGAGACTCCGCTCGCCTCGCCGCAGATGGCGGCGGTGTACGACGCGGTACGGCGGCTGCTGTCGGCCCACGACCCCTATCCGGCCGTGGTGGTGGACCGGCTGTGGAACCTCGTCGACGCCAACAAGGGCATCGGGCTGCTCGCGGAGGGGATCGATCCCGACCTGCTGAGCAACGTGCTGCGGGGGACCCTGCACCCCGAGGGGCTCGCCCCGCACATCGTCAACCTCGGCGAGTGGCGGGCGCACCTGCTCGGCCGGCTGCGGCGGCAGATCACGCTCACCGCCGACCCGCAGCTTCGCGAGCTGTACGCCGAGCTGCGCGACTACCCCTGCGACCAGCCCGAACCCGAGGTGGAGCTGCCCGGCCCCGGAGACATCCTCGTGCCGCTGCGGGTGCGGCGGGCCGGGCGGGAGCTGTCGTTCTTCAGCATCGTGGCGACCTTCGGCACCCCGCTCGACATCACGGTCTCGGAGCTGGCCATCGAGTCGTTCTACCCGGCCGACGCCACGACGGCGGCCTTCCTCCGCGACACCTCTTCGTGATCATCCGGCGTCCGCCCGGCGATACGGCACTGCCACAATCCCCATAAAGCCGTTCCCGAACGGGGTTCTAGTCGAGGGGGGCCGGGTGCCCACACGGGTGATCACCAACACGTTCCACGTGGACGCCGCGCCGGAGGAGGTCTTCGAGCACCTCACGACGCCCGAAAGCTACATCGGCCTGTCCCCTCTCGTGGTCGCCGTACGAGACGTCGACCGGTCCGAGCCCGGGGTGGTGCGCTACACCTCCATCGAGCGGTTCCGCTTCCTCGGGCTGAAGTACGACAACCCGATCGCGGTCACGCTGCTGACCGAGCGGCAGGCCGGGAAGCTGTCGGTGCGGGGGCAGGTGCGCAGCCCCGGCGGGGTCCGGATGGACTACCGCTTCGACCTGTCCCCGGAGTCCGGCGGCACGCGGGTGGACGACCGGCTGGACCTGAGCGCACCCTGGTTCGTGATCGGATTCGCGGCGGGCCAGGCGCGGAAGGTGCAGCTCGCCAGGGCGAAGATCCTCGCCGAACGGCTGTCCCGGCGGTCTGGCACGCGCGGTTCGTGAACGGCTCCGGCGATTCGGCGTACGTCGCGGTCGCGAGCGCCGGGCCGAGGGCGACCGCGACAGCCCCATGTCACGGTCTCGATGAGACGCCCGTCACATGACCGCCGCTCGAGATCCGCGCGAGGGTGAAGGCGGAAAGTTTCTTCTTACAAAGCCCTGATGTCAATTATCGACATCGTGTCAGAACTGGCATACGGTGCAGCCGTCACCCCCCACCTCAGGAGCCCGTATGAGTCTCCCCCTCCCTCGATTAGCCGCCCTCACCGCACTGTTCCTCGCCCTCACCGG
>JADGHC010000082.1 GCA_019689655.1 Microbispora sp. | reverse complement strand
CTGGCATTCGGGGGGCGGGGGCGGGGCCTGCGCCCTGGCGGGCGCGGCCACGGTGAGCGTGGTCAGCGGGAGGACCGCCGACAGGGAGAGTGCTGACAGGCGGCGGAGCACGCCGGGTTCCTTCCGAGATCGATTCGAGAGCCGTTCATGCTGTCCGGTTTCTAGCGATCTGGTCAAGTCACTCTGGTTACAACTGCACAACTGCTCTCAAAACGCCCCTCAGGACCGGGCGGGCGCCGTGCTCTCCCAGATGCTCGGGCGGGGCAGCGGGACTCCGGCGGCCACCGCGTCGATCCACTCGTCGGTGGTGGTCACGGCGGCGAAGTTGGACTGCATGACGACCAGGACGTGCTCGTGCACCTGCCGCGCGGACAGGGCCCCCGCCGAGTTCGCCAGCGGCACGGTCCCGGTGGCGTCGGACGGGAACTCGACCGCGAACCCGAGGTGAAAGGCGTCCCGGGCGGTCGACTCGTCGCAGTTTTGGGTCATGTAGCCGGCGATCGCGACCGTGTCGATCCCGCCGTCGATCCCGTCGCCGATCCCGTCGCCGATCCCGGCGCGCAGCTCGGCCAGGCCGGTCCCGTGGAACGCCGACGCCTTGGTCTTGTCCACCAGCTGCGCATGCGGCCTGCGCGCGACCTCCTCGCGCAGCGCCCATCCGGGCGAGCCCTCCGCGAACAGCGGCGAGCTCGCGGGGGCGGTGTGCCGCACCACCACGACCGGGACGCCGTGAGGATCCTGCCCTCGTCCACGTAGAGGTTGTCCGCCCGCACCCGCACATCCGGGTGGAGGCGGGCGAGCAGCCCGGCGTACGCCCAGTGGGTGCCCGCGGCCCGATCGCGCAGCAGCCCGGCGGCGGCCAGGACGAACGTGCCCAGGCACAGCCCGGCGACGATCGCGCCGCGCCCGTACGCCGCCCGCAGCGCGTCCAATGCGGGGGCGGGCGGCGGCTCGTCCGGCGGACGGCGGTAGGTCGGCACGATCACCAGGTCGGATTCCGCCACCGCGTCCAGCCCGTACGGCGTCGCCACGCGGACCCCGGCGTTCGTCCGCACCTCGGAGCCGCCGTCGCCGCCGACCACCCGTACGTCGAAGCGCGGCAGGCCGGGCCGGTCCTCCCCGAAGATCGAGATCGGTACGGCGGACTCGAACATCGGGGTCCGGTCGAACAGCACGACGGCCACCCGGTGGAACGTCATGGCTGTCGTCGTCCGGGGATCAGCCCTGCTTGGGGCCGGCGCTCTCCACGACCTCGAACGTCCACAGCTCCGAGCCGGTCGCGGCCGGGCCGCCATGCCCGTGCCCGTGCCCCTGCCCGTGCCCGTGACCCTGCCCGGCGGCCGCGGCGGCCTGCGCGTGCCCCGCCTGGAACGCCTGGCTCTCCTGCCAGCGCCGGAAGTCCTCCTCGCTGCGCCAGCGGGTGTAGACGAGGTAGCGGTCGCTGCCCTCCACGGGCCGCAGCAGCTCGAACCACTCGAACCCGTCGGCGGACTCCACCATCCCCGCCCGGTTGGAGAACCGCTTCTCCAGCTCGCGCCGCATCTCCTCGGGCACCGTCAGCACGTTGATCTTCACGACCGAAGGCACATCGACTCCCCGTACGCTCGACTTGTTCACAGACCACCTTAAGTACGCGCCGTCCGGGGGCGCCGCCGCCCGTCCACGAACGACTCGAGTTTCGGACTAGGCTCGTGACGTGCGTATCGCGAGGTTCTCTATGGGCGACCAGGTCGCCTTCGGCGTGGTGGAAGAGGGCGGGCAGGTCGTCGCCCGCATCGGCGGGCACCCGTTCCACGGGGTGGAGTTCACCGGTGAGCGGTTCCCGGTGGCCGAGGTCCGCCTGGTCGCCCCCATGTTGCCCAGCAAGATCATCGCAATCGGCAAGAACTACGCCGACCACGCCAGGGAGATGGGCGGAGAGCCCCCGGCCGAGCCGGTCGTGTTCCTCAAGCCCAACACGGCGGTCATCGGGCCGTCGGAGGCGATCGCGTACCCGTCCAAGCTGTCGGAGCGGGTCGACTACGAGGGCGAGCTGGCCGTGGTGATCGGCCGGCTGTGCCGCGACGTCCCCGTGGAGCGCGCGAACGAGGTGATCTTCGGATACACCTGTGCCAACGACGTGACCGCCCGCGATCTGCAGGCCAAGGACGGCCAGTGGACCAGGGCCAAGGGCTTCGACACGTTCTGCCCGCTCGGCCCCTGGATCGAGACCCAGCTCGACCCGGCCGACCTGGAGATCACCACCACGGTCAACGGCGAGGTCAAGCAGAGCGCCCGCACGTCTCTCCTGCTGCACGACATCCCCGCGCTCATCGCGTACGTGAGCGCGGTCATGACCCTGCTGCCCGGCGACGTCATCCTGACCGGCACACCCGCCGGGGTGGGCCCGTTGTCCGTGGGCGACGAGGTCGGCGTCACCATCGAAGGAATCGGAACTCTCACTAACCGGGTGATCTCACGTGACTAGGGTGCGCTTCGCCCCTTCGCCCACGGGCATGTTCCATGTCGGCGGCGCCCGCTCCGCGCTGTTCAACTGGGCGATCGCCGAGCAGTCCGGCGGCACGTTCGTGCTGCGCATCGAGGACACGGACGCGGCACGCAACCGGCCGGAATGGGTCGAGGGCATCATCTCGGCCCTCGCCTGGATCGGCATCAGCGGCGACTCGCCGCACTTCGAGGGGCCGTACTTCCAGTCCGCGTACGAGCAGCAGCACCGCGAGGCCGCGGCCAAGCTCCTCAAGGACGGCAAGGCCTACTACTGCACCTGCACGCGGGACGACGTGAAGGCCAGGACCGGTTCCGAGCACCAGGGCTACGACGGCTACTGCCGCGACCGCGGCCTGACCGAGGGCGCCCTGCGGTTCCGTACGCCGGACGAGGGCGTGACCGTGGTGGAGGACAAGGTCCGCGGCCGGGTGGAGTTCCCCAACGCGGCGATGGAGGACTTCGTCATCGTCCGCGGGGACGGCTCGCCGCTGTTCATCCTCGCCAACGTCGTGGACGACATCGAGATGCGGATCAGCCACGTCATCCGGGCCGAGGAGCATCTGTCGAACACGCCCAAGCAGCAGCTTCTGTGGCAGGCGCTGGGCCATGAGCCGCCGGTCTGGGCGCACGTGCCGGTGATCGTCAACGAGAAGCGGCAGAAGCTGTCCAAGCGCCGCGACAAGGTCGCCCTGGAGTCCTACCGCGACGAGGGCTACCTCCCCGAGGCGATGGTCAACTACCTCATGCTGCTCGGCTGGGGGCCCGGCGACGACCGCGAGATCATGCCGTGGTCGGAGATGATGCCGCTGTTCCGGCTGGAGGATGTGAACCAGGCCCCGGCGTTCTTCGACGAGAAGAAGCTGCGGGCCTTCAACGGCGAGTACATCCGGGCGCTGCCCCGCGAGGTGTTCATCGCCCGCTGCGACCCGTGGCTCGACCCGTCCTGGGACCGCGCGGTGTTCGCGCGCGTGGCCGACCTGGTGCAGACCCGGGTCGCCGTGCTGTCGGAGGTCACCGCCCAGGTGGACTTCCTGTTCCTGGACGAGCCCGTCTTCGACCAGGCGTCCTGGGACAAGGCGATGAAGCCGGGGGCGGCCGAGATCCTGGCCGGGTACGCCGAGCGGCTGGAGACGGTCAGCTGGGACCCCGAATCGCTCAAGACCGCCCTGGAGGAGGTCGGTCTCGCGCACGGGCTCAAGCTCGGCAAGGCGCAGGCGCCCGTACGGGTGGCGATCACCGGCCGGACCGTGGGCCTGCCGCTGTTCGAGTCGATCGAGGTGCTCGGCCGCGAGCGCTCGCTCGCCCGGGTGCGCGCGGCCCTCGCCAAGCTGGGCTGACCAGGCCGAGCGACAGCGCGGCGCCGGCGGCCATGGCCAGCCAGACCCCCGTGGTGCCCATCCGGGCGCCGAGCAGGAAGGCCAGCGGCAACTGGACGGCGAAGCCCGCCAGTGTGGCCGCGAGCAGGCCGGCGCCCCGCCCGCCGGCCTGCAGGACGCCGCCGACGGCGATCAGGCCGCCGAAGGGCACGAGATAGAGCGGCATGCAGCGCAGGAACCACACGGCCTCCGCGGCCACCGCGGGGTCGGTGGTGAACGGGCGCACGGCCGCCGGGGCGAGCGCGTTCAGCACGATCGAGGCGGCCAGCCCCGCGGCCAGGCCGTACCGCACCGCGGGGACGGCGTGATCGCGCAATGCGGCCGGGCCGTCCGCGCCGCCGGCGCGCGAGGTGTGGATCATCGCCGCCTGGCGGAGGGCGTAGAAGGACATCACCCCGGCCATCATGATCTTCAGACCGATGCCGTAGCCGGCCAGCTCGGCCACGCCGAGCCGGCCGACGATGGCGGCCAGCGCCATGCCCACCAGGGCGCGCGCGAGGAAGTCGCCGGACATGGGCAGCCCGGTGCGCAGGATCGCCGCCGCGTCCGCGCGGTTGGCCGCGACCTCCTCCGTCCCCTTCTCCCCGGGTAGGCGCCGTACGAGCAGGGGTACGGCCACGGCCAGTGCGGCCAGGCGGGCCGTCACGGTGGCCAGCGCGGCTCCCCGCACCCCCAGGCCGAGCCCGTAGATCAGCAGCGGGTCCAGGCCGATCACCAGTGCGTTGCACAGCAGGGCGGTCCGCATCGGCGTGCGGGTGTCGCCGAGTCCCTTGAAGATCCCGTCGACGAGGTTCTGCGCGTAGAAGACGGGGATCCCGGCGAACGCCACCGCGTAGAAATCCGCGGTCAGCCGCACGGTGACGGGATCGCCGGTGAACAGGCCGGCGATCGGCTCGCGCAGCAGCAGGCCGGGCACCGCCACGGCCAGGGCGAAGACGCCCAGCAGCAGCCGGGCCGTACGGATGACCGGGGCCAGCGGGGCATGGCCGTCGCGCCGTCCGATCAGGACGGTCGTGCCCGTGCCGACACACAGGATCACGCCGAGGGCCAGGTTCTCGGTCGTGGTGGCGATGGTGACCGCGGCGACCGCCTGGCTGCCGAGGCCGGACACCCACAACGTGTCGATCAGCCCGACGGCCACGACGGCCGTCAGGAGTTCGACGTAGACGGGCAGGGCGAGCTTGATCAAACGCATGGTTGGATACCTCGAATCGAGCTATATCGATTAGAGGTATAACGATACGATGCGGCCGTGGCAAGTGGTGACCTGGCGTTGACGATCCTCGGCTTCCTCGACGAGGAGCCGATGCACGGATACGAGCTCAAGCAGCGGATCGCCGGGCTGAGCGGCCACGTGCGGCCGGTCAGCGACGGCGCGCTCTACCCGGCGATCGCCCGGATGGAGGCGGCCGGCCTCCTGGAACGGCACGAGGAGGAAGGCTCCGGCGCGGCCCGGCGCCAGGTGATATCGATCACCCCACGGGGGCGGGAGGAGCTGCTCAGGCGGCTGCGCGAGCCGTCGGACGTCGAGATCAGCGACCAGGCGAGGTTCTTCACGTTGCTGGCGTTCCTGTCCCGGCTCCCCGATCCCGCGGACCAGGTGCGGGTGCTGCGCCGGCGGCTGGACTTCCTGGAGGCGCCGTCGAGCTTCTTCTACCGCGGCGGAAAGCCCCTCAGCGCCGAAGAGACGGCCGATCCCTTCCGCCGCGGCATGCTGCTCGTCGCCCGGGCCGTGACGGCCGCGGAGAAGGACTGGCTCAGGCAGACCATCTCCGCGCTCACCTCGTCGTGACCGCTACAGGAGCCCGCGGCGGTCCAGCAGGGGAGTGATCTCGGGGTCCCGGCCGCGGAAGGCGCGGAAGGCCGCCATCGCGTCCACGCTGCCGCCCCGGGACAGCAGGGCCCGGCGGAAGGTGTCGCCGTTCTCCCGGCGCAGCCCGCCGTTCTCGCCGAACCACTCGACCGTGTCGGCGTCGAGGACCTCGCTCCAGATGTAGGAGTAGTAGCCGGCGCTGTAGCCGCCCGCCCAGATGTGCGCGAAGTAGGTGCTGCGGTAACGCGGCGGGACGGCGGGCAGGTCCACCCCGGCCTCGCGCAGCGCCCGCTTCTCGAACTCCTCCACGTCCTTCTCGCCGTCGTACGCCGTGTGCCAGGCCCAGTCGAGCAGGGTCGCGGCCAGGTACTCCAGCGTGGCGAAGCCCTGGTTGAACTTCTGCGTCTCCAGCATCCGGTCGACGAGGTCCCGCGGCATCGGCTCGCCCGTCTCGTAGTGCCTGGCGTACTCGGCCAGGATCTCCGGGTGGGTCGCCCACATCTCGTTCACCTGAGAGGGGTATTCCACGAAGTCGCGCGGCACGGCCGTACCGGAGAACCGGGGATAGCGCACGTCGGAGAACAGCCCGTGCAGCGCGTGCCCGAACTCGTGGAACATGGTGGTGACCTCGTCGAACGTCATCAGGGTCGGCTCGCCCTTGACGATGTTGAGGTTGTTGACCACCACAGGCCGGGTACCCTCCAGCCGCGACTGCTTGACGAGGCTGTTCATCCACGCCCCGCCCCGCTTGGACGCCCGGGCGTAGAAGTCGCCGAGGAACAGGCCCAGCGGGGAGCCGTCCTCGTCGCGCACCTCGAAGACCCGTACGTCCGGGTGGTAGCCGTGCAGGTCGTGGCGCTCGTGGAAGGTCACGCCGTACAGGCGCGTCGCCGCGTTGAACACGCCCTTCTCCAGCACGGTGTTCAGCTCGAAGTACGGCCGCATGCGCCGGCTGTCGATGTCGTAGCGGGCCTTGCGCACCTTCTCCGAGTAGAACGCCCAGTCCCACGGCTCGATCGGGTGCCCGGCGATCTCCTCCAGGTCCGCCTGCTCCTTGCGCGCGTTGGCCACGGCGGGCGGCACGAGCCGTTCGAGCATCTCGGTGACCGCTTGCGTCGTCCCGGCCGTCTGGTCGGCCAGGACGTACTCCGCGTGGTTGTCGTAGCCGAGCAGCCGGGCGCGCTCCCGGCGCAGGACCGCCATCTCCTTGATCAGCTCGGCGTTGGCCGCGCCCCGCCCGACCGAGGCCCGGTGGATCCGCTCCCGCAGCGCCCGGTTGGTCAGCTCGGCCAGGGCGGGCTGACCGGTGGGCAGGACCAGCGTGATCAGGTATTTGCCGTCCAGCCCGCGCTCCCCGGCCTGGTCGGCGAGCGCCCGGATCGCGTCCTCCGACAGCCCGTCGAGTTCGGCCACGTCGTCGACCACCACCGCCCGCTCGTTGGTGTCGGCGAGCAGGTTCTGCTGGAACGCCGTCCCCAGGGCCGACAGCCGCTCGTTGATCTCCCTGAGCCGGGCCTGGTCCCGCGGGGCCAGCGTGGCGCCCGCGCGGGTGAAGTCCGTCAGGTAGCGCTTCAGCAGCCACCGCTGCTCGTCGTCGGCCGCCTCGACCGCCCGGATGCGCGCGAAGAGCTTCGCGTTGAGGTGGATCGCGTCGGCGTGCTTGGCGAGCTTCGGCGTGACGTCCTTCTGGATCTCCTGGACCCCGGGCGTCGCGTCGGACGACACCTGGTTGAAGAACACCGCGGACACCCGCTCGAGCAGGGCGCCCGACCGCTCCAGCGCCTCGATCGTGTTCTCGAACGTCGGGGGCTCCGGGCTTTCCGCGATGGCCTCGACCTCCGCCAGGTGCTCGGCCATGCCCTGCTCGAACGCGGGCGCGTAGTGCTCCTCCTCGATCTCCCGGAAGGGAGGCAGCCCGTGGGGCAGCGTGCTCGGGCTGAGGAAGGGGTTCGCGGCCGAGGTCATGGCGGGCGGCTCCTCACGTCGGTGCGGGCGTTTGCCCCAGCCTCGCACAAGAGCGTCGGGGTGTCGCATCGGTGGACCGGATTCCCAGATCACGGGGCGCGCGGCAATCGTTTTGGTAGTGGGTCGGAAGCTGGGCTATCCTCTTGGAGTCGCGAGCGGGAGCCGCAAGGCCCCCCGCAAGCAGATGGGGTATGGGGTAATTGGCAGCCCGACGGATTCTGGCTCCGTTAGTCTAGGTTCGAGTCCTGGTACCCCAGCTGAATCCCCCCTCAGGGATTCCGCTGGAAACAGCGCAGTGAGGTCCCGTCGTCTAGTGGCCTAGGACGCCGCCCTCTCAAGGCGGTAACGGCGGTTCGAATCCGCTCGGGACTACTTCACTGCACTCGGCTCCGTCGTCTAGAGGCCTAGGACGCCGCCCTCTCAAGGCGGTAGCGCCGGTTCGAATCCGGTCGGGGCTACATCTGGTTGAGAGAACCCTCGGCACCTTTCCGTGCCGGGGGTTTTCGTGTTCGCGGGCTCAGAAGTGCTGGGCGTTGGCGTCGTCGCTGGAGACGGTGAGCACACCGTCCAGCTCGGCGAGCCGGCCCGTGAGGTCCGGGATCGAGCCCCGTCCGCGGATCAGCAGGGTGACCGTGACCGCGCCGGTGTCCTGGCCCGGGCCGGGCTGCTCCAGCGACAGCTCGTCCACCACGAAACGGCGGTTCGTGCACTCGGCCAGGGCCTGCCGCAGCACGCCCCGGCCGTCCAGGTACGACAGCCGCAGCCGCGACTGGGCGTGCTTGGACCGGGGGAGCCGGGCGGCCAGCGGGGTGAGCCCCAGCATCACGACGAAGTTCCCCGCCGTGGCCAGGACGGCCAGCAGCCACAGGCCCGCCCCCGCGGCCATGCCGACCGCGGCGGTGAGCCAGACGGCGGCCGCGGTGGTCAGTCCCTTGACCGCGTCGTGGCGTACGAAGATCAGCCCGCCGCCGATGAAGCCGATGCCGGAGACGATCTGAGCCGCCACCCGTGACGGGTCGAGCACCACGTGCTCCCCGAGGATGTCGGAGAAGCCGTACTTGGACACGAGCATGAACAAGGCGGCGCCGAATCCCACGAGCGTGTGGGTGCGCAGCCCGGCGCTCTTTTGCCGGATCTCCCGCTCCAGCCCGATGGCCGCCGACAGCACGAGCGCGAGGGCGAGGTCCGCGGCCTGCTGCCATCCCGCACCGGGACTCACCATGAGTGAGATCGGTGTCACGCGAACAGACTAAGCCCGCGCCGCGATTCGGTCATCCCGTCGTAAGCTCCGCCCCGTCAGCGTCCCGACCGGGCCTTGAACAGCGCCCGCTTGGCGGCCTTGACCACCTGCTTGTCCGGGTGAGTCTCGCAGATCAGGTTCAGCAGCTCCTCCAGGTGGGGATGCCGGACCTTCCAGATCACGTCGAGCAGCCCGATGAGCGTCTGCGCCGGGCCGATGTCGTGCAGGCTGGAGACGAACTCCGGCCGGCCGAGCCCGGCGGAGATCGTCCACATGTCGAGGATCAGCCAGTGGGTGTCGGCCTGGGTCGGCTCCGGGGCGCCCGCGACGTCCATCTGGGTCAGGTGCGTCGCGGCGTAAGGGCGCAGCGAGGGCTCCTTCAGGGCCTCCTGCCAGGCGGGTATGGCGGCCTCGCCGAGCGAGCCCACCAGGCTGGCCGCCTGGACCCGGACCAGGGCGTCCGACTTCTCCTCGGCGGCGGCGTGGAGCAGCTCGGAGGCGGCCCGCGCCGGGTCGCGCAGGGCGAGCCAGGCGGCGAACTCCTCGTCGGCGTCCTCCTCGGACATGTCGGCGCTCATCGACAGCAGGTCGAGCGCGGTCATGGCGTCGATCGCCGGCCGGGCGTCGATCTCGATGTCCGCGTCGTCCAGCAGGTGGACCAGGCCCTCGGTGCCGAGCGGCGTCAGGGACACCGTGTCACCCTCGACCGTGATCATGCCGTAGCCGGTCAGCCAGGCGAGCACGGAGGCGAGCGGGTCGCCGGCGGCGGCCCAGGCGTCGGCCCCCAGGTCGTCGCAGTCCGCCGCGGCCTCGGCCAGCTCGTCGCGCAGCTGCGGCAACCGCCCCTTGCCGCCCGCCAGCAGCACCCGGATCAGCAGCGCGCGGGTCAGGCCGGACAGGGCCAGCGTGAGGTCGTCGTCGTCCAGCTCCGGATCGCCGTAGTCGAGCGAGTGGAGACCGAGCATCCAGGCGTCCAGGACGTCGTCGTCGTCTTCGAAGGGCCAGTCGGCGGTGTCGGAGTTCACGCTGACCGTGTCGTCGCCGTCGGGGGCGAGGAACTCCAGGTCGATCGCGAGGTTCCACAGGTTCCACAGGTCGCGTGCGCCGGGCAGGCCGATCGTGCGTACGGCTTCGTCCACCTCGGCCTCGGTGAGCAGGGTCTTCTCGCCCACCTTGCGCCCGGTGCCGACCCACAGCGCCAGGTCGCGGGCCCGCGCGATGAGCGGCGCCCGGCGGGCCGCCTCGGCCAGCTCCGCGTCGGGACGCAGCCGGATCGTGGGCAGCGCCGCGATCTCGTCGGCGAACGGCTCGAAGTCGCCGAGACCCTCGTCGGCCTCGTCCTCGTCGAGCTCGTCCTCCTCCTCGTCCCAGTCGCGCTCGGCGATGGCGTCCTCCATCGCGTCCACGAACTCGTCCTCGATCTCGTCCAGCTCCGCGAGCAGGGTCTTCAGCGGTGCCGAGCCCGGCGAGAGCCGTCCGGTCTTCGCCAGGAAGGTCAGGTACGCCCGGACGGCGGGGATCATGCCGTCGGCGGCTGCGTCGGGATCCTCGACCACCTGGGGCATGCGCTCCAGCAGCACCGTGCGCAGGTCGCCGCGCTTCCACAGCCCGGTGTCGGCGCGGGCGATCAGGCGATGCCACAGGGCGACGGGGCCCACGAGATCGGGGTCGCTGCCGGGTGCGTTGTCCGGCGCCCAGAGGATGAATTCTTGGAGCAGTGGACGCAGTTCAGCGGCGGCTGCCTCGATGCGGTCTGTCACCCCGCCAGCCTAGTGCCGCAACCGCCGGGATTCGCCCGGAAGGAGCAGGTGCCCGGGGCACCACGGCGGGGTGCCCCGGTACGACGGGCAAAACAGTCGGTTCTTCACTCAGTTCGCACGCCGCATCGCTTCGGTGATCCGCTCGGCGGCGGCGACGACGGGCGCCGCGTGCAGGCGGCCCGGCGTACGGGTCAGCCGTTCGATGGGACCGGACACGGAGATCGCCGCGATCACCTTGCCGCCCGCGCCGCGGATGGGCGCGGAGACGCTCGCCACGCCCTGCTCGCGCTCGCCCACGCTGTGCGCCCAGCCCCTCCTGCGTACGCTGGCGAGCGTGGCGGCGGTGAACTTCGCGCCGCGCAGGCCGCGGTGCAGCCGGTCGGGCTCCTCCCAGGCGAGCAGGACCTGTGCGGCGGACCCCGCGGTCATGGGCAGCGCGGAGCCGACCGGCACGGTGTCGCGCAGTCCGCTGGCGCGCTCGGCGGCGGCCACGCAGACCCGCTCGTCGCCCTGGCGCCGGTAAAGTTGAGCACTCTCCCCGGTGAGGTCGCGAAGCTGGGTGAGCACCGGCCCGGCGATGGCGAGCAGCCGGTCCTCGCCCGCGGCTGTGGACAGCTCCGACAGGCGGGGCCCGAGGATGAACCGGCCCTGCGTGTCGCGGGAGACGATGCGATGGTGTTCCAGCGCGACGGCCAGCCGGTGGGCCGTCGGCCTGGCCAGACCGGTTGCCTGGACGAGCTGGGCCAGGGAAGCCGGGCCCGCCTCCAGGGCGTTGAGTACGAGAACCGCCTTGTCGAGTACTCCGACCCCGCTAGAGTTGTCCATACCCCGATACTGCCGTCTCGCCATACGAGATGCAAACGCAATGTTGGGAACCAGCAGATACAGTGTCCATATCCCGATATTTCCGTCTCATTATGAGAGACATGACCGGGGGTCCGAACGCGAGGAGGCGTCACAACCATGGGTCGCACACTGGCTGAGAAAGTCTGGGAGCAGCACGTCGTACGCCGCGCCGACGGCGAACCCGACCTGCTCTACATCGACCTGCACCTCATCCACGAGGTGACCAGCCCGCAGGCGTTCGACGGCCTGCGTCTCAACGGCCGCACCGTGCGCCGCCCGGACCTCACGATCGCGACCGAGGACCACAACGTGCCGACCGTGCTGGGGCCGATCGCCGACCCGGTGTCGCGCACCCAGGTCGAGACGCTGCGCAAGAACGCCGCGGAGTTCGGCATCCGCCTGCACCCGATGGGCGACGCCGGCCAGGGCGTGGTGCACATCATCGGCCCGCAGTTCGGGCTCACCCAGCCCGGCATGACGATCGTCTGCGGCGACTCGCACACCTCGACGCACGGCGCGTTCGGCGCGATCGCGTTCGGCATCGGGACCTCCGAGGTCGAGCACGTGCTCGCCACCCAGACGCTGCCCGCCTACCGGCCGAAGACGATGGCCATCGAGGTCAAGGGCGAGCTGCCGGTCGGCGTGACCGCCAAGGACCTGATCCTCGCGATCATCGCGAAGATCGGCACCGGTGGCGGCCAGGGCCACATCGTCGAGTACCGCGGCGAGGCCGTGCGCAAGCTCTCCATGGAGGGCCGCATGACCGTCTGCAACATGTCGATCGAGGCCGGCGCGCGGGCGGGCATGATCGCCCCAGACGAGACCACGTTCGAGTACCTGCGCGGCCGTCCCCACGCGCCCAAGGGCGAGGCGTGGGACCAGGCCGTCGCGTACTGGAAGACGCTGCGCACCGACGACGACGCCGTGTTCGACAAGGTCGTGGAGATCGACGCCTCGACCCTGACGCCGTACGTGACGTGGGGCACCAACCCGGGCCAGGGCGCCCCGCTGGGCTCCACCGTGCCGTCGCCCGAGCAGTTCGACGACCCGGTCGAGCGGGCGGCCGCCGAGCGGGCGCTGGAGTACATGGGCCTGACCCCCGGCACGCCGCTGCGCGACATCCGGGTGGACACCGTCTTCGTCGGCTCCTGCACCAACGGCCGTCTCGAGGACCTGCGCGCCGCCGCCGAGATCCTGCGCGGCCGCAAGGTCGTCACCCGTACGCTGATCGTCCCCGGCTCCATGGGGGTCAAGAAGGCGGCCGAGGAGGAGGGCCTGCACGAGATCTTCAAGGCGGCCGGGGCCGAGTGGCGCGAGGCCGGCTGCTCGATGTGCCTGGGCATGAACCCCGACACCCTCAAGCCGGGCGAGCGCAGCGCCTCCACCTCCAACCGCAACTTCGAGGGCCGCCAGGGCAAGGGCGGGCGCACCCATCTCGTGTCGCCGCAGGTGGCGGCCGCGACCGCGGTGACCGGCCGGCTGACCGCCCCCGCAGACCTCTAGTCCGTCCACGTCCCAGGAAGAGACCATCATGGAAGCGTTCACCACTCACACCGGCCGCGCGGTGCCGCTGCGCCGCAGCAACGTGGACACCGACCAGATCATCCCGGCGGTCTGGCTGAAGCAGGTCAGCCGTACGGGCTTCGAGAAGGGGCTGTTCGCCGCCTGGCGCGAGGACCCGTCGTTCGTGCTGAACAACCCCGCGTACGAGGGCGCGTCGATCCTGGTCTCCGGGCCGGACTTCGGCACCGGCTCCTCGCGCGAGCACGCCGTATGGGCCCTGCAGCAGTACGGCTTCCGCGTCGTCATCTCGCCGCGGTTCGGCGACATCTTCCGCAACAACGCCACGAAGATGGGCCTGCTGCCGGTCGTCCTGCCCGAGGACGTCGTCGGGCGTCTGCAGGACGCGGCCGAAGCCGACCCGAAGACGGAGATCACCGTCGACCTGGTGGAGCGCCAGGTGCGCTCGGGCGACCTGGTGGTTCCGTTCGAGATCGACGACTACACCCGCTGGCGGCTGATGGAGGGCCTCGACGACATCGGCCTCACCCTGCGTCACGCGGACGCCATCGAGGCGTACGAGAATGGACGGCAGCCATGGCTGCCGACCACCGTCTGAGCGAGCCTCAGACCCCAGATGAGCTGCTGGCGCGGCGACTGCGTGATGCGCATCGCCGCGTCAGAGCGTTAGCCTTACCACAGGAGGAGCAGGCCCGCCTGGCGCGACGGCTGCTTGCTATCTGTGACGTGGCAAAGCGGGACATAGCCCATGCGGCCGCCCGGCTGGACGCCTTCATCGCCTATCTGGACGGCACATCCGACACGCCGAGCAAGCGAAACATGACCCACGGTGATTGAAGTCCCGCGACCTCGTCCCCTAATTTCAAGCGCGTAAGGGGGAGGAAACCGAAATGAACAAGAAAGAGCTCGTCGACGCGATCGCCGATCGTGTCGGCGACAAGAAGATGGCGGCCGAAGCCGTCAATGCCGTCCTCGACGCCATCCAGAGCGCTGTCGCGAGTGGGGACAAGGTCTCGATCACCGGCTTCGGCGCCTTCGAGATGGTGCACAAGCCGGCCCGTACGGCCCGCAACCCTTCCACCGGCGCCCCGATCAAGGTGGAGGAGAGCTGGGCGCCCAGGTTCCGCCCTGGTGCCGACTTCAAGGAGCAGGTCAACGCGGGTGGGAAGGCCGCCAAGAAAAAGTAGCCGCCCCACCGGTTGAACGGCGCTCGGATTCCCCGGGCGCCGTTCGTCGTTGTACGGCCGGGGTGTCGCGCAGATCGGGGGCCTATGCTCCCTGACCTGGGCAAACGCGTGTACTCTCAGGTAAGCGAGTCGTGGCGTGCGTATGCCGGAGACCTATCGATCGGGGGCATACGGTCCGATCGGGGGAAGCTGCAGTGCAAGTCGGCTCAAAGCCCGGGAGTCATGCCGGACGGGAACGCGGGTCCGGCCGGACGCCGCTTGACGTGTTCGACCGGGGACCGGCCGGAGTATTGGCGACCCGTGGGAAAGAACATCGGCTGCTCTACATGAACGACGCCTTCCGGGCGATGTTCGGGGACCGGCAGATCGGGACACCCGTACGGGAGGCCCTCCACGACGTCCTCGATCAGGACGCGCTCGCCCTTTTCGACGCGGCTTTGGCGGGGGAGGCCACGCGCCCCGAGGAGACCCGCCTGACCGTGGCGGTGCCCGGCGGGCCGGGCGAGCGCCTCTTCCGGATGAGCCTGTCCGGGATACCCCTCGATGACGGTGGGCTGCTGGCCGTGTTCCAGGAGGTCACGGCGCAGGTCGCGGCGGCCCGGCGGATCCGCGCCATGGAGAGGGAGCTGCACCGCCTCCGGCGCCGTTACGACAGCATGGTGTGGGCCGACGCGCACATGGTGTGGGTCACCGGCCCGGACGGCGAGTCCAGAGAGGTGAGCCAGGGCTAGCAGCGGCTGACGGGGCAGACCGGGCAGGAGTGCCTCGGCTACGGCTGGCTGAAGGCCCTGCACCCGGACGACCGCGAGCCCGCGAAGCGGTCATGGCGCGAGGCCGCCGCGGAGCCGGTCTCGCTCTACGAGCGCATCTACCGCGTCCGCACCCGCGACGGCACCTACCGTCACCTCCGGCTCCGCGCCGTACCGGTGTACGAGGACGGCGTGCTGGTGGAGTGGGTGGGCGCCTCCACAGACGTCGAGGGGGAGTGGCAGGAGAAGCGGCGCCGGCGGCTGCTGAACCGTGTCGCGGCCGCGGCGACCGACATCACCAATCTGGAGGAGATGTGTCAGGCGATCGCCGACGTGATCGTGCCGGAACTCGCCGACACCTGCCACATCCACCTGCTCCCCGAGTCGAGCAGCAGCCTGCCGCACACGCCGATCGTCACCGAGCGCATCGCCGCCGCCGTACGTGAGGGATTGCCGAGGCTGCCGACGCGGCGCAA
>JADGHC010000753.1 GCA_019689655.1 Microbispora sp. | reverse complement strand
CGGCCGCAGCACGGCCTGCCAGTCCGGTGCCGGCTTCGCGGCCGGAGGCGCGGCCGGCAGCATCCGCTCCCAGCTCTCGCGGCGCAGGATGCCATCGGCGGGCAGGCCGCAACGGGTCTGCAGGGCTATGACGGCATCGCGCGTCAGCGGGCCGAAGATGCCGTCGGCCTCCGCCTGCAGCAGGCCGGCGCGGATCAGCGCCTGCTGCACGGCGCGCACGTCCTCGCCACGCAGCAGGGGGAAGCGGAAGGAGAGGTCGCGCTCCAGAATCATCGGGATTCCTCGCATCCGGGGATCTGGTGAAGCTGCATGGCCGCATCGGCGAGCAGCCGGTTTTGCATGGGTGGCCCAGCCCGGCGGGCCAGCGCCATGGCCTCCTGTGCCGCGCGACAGCGGGCGGGGTCGCTGCCGGCGCCGGGCCTGGCTGCGATCAGCGCCGCCCAGGCGCCGTAGAGCGCATCCCGCGGCGGCGGCGCCTGCCGTGCGGCGGCGGCTGCGCGGGCGGCACGGCTTGCGGCGGTGGCGGGCGGATCCAGCTCCGCCCGGCAGAGCAGGGCCTGCGCGAGCCCGGCCTGCAGCACCGCCGCGTCCTCCGCCCTGGCGGCGAGCGCCGCGCCATAGCCCTCCGCCGCGCAGTCCAGGTGCGGGGCCTGCGCCGGGCCAGGGCAGGCGGCGCCGGGGGCGCGGGCCCCCAGCGCCAGGGAGAGGCAGGCCTCGGCGCGCAGGACGTGCAGCCGGGGGCAGGCCGGATTGTCCGCAGGGCAGGGGCTCACCACCGGCTGCGCAGCGACCGTCGCTCGGTCGGCATCCCGCCAGCGGGCGAGCTGGGCCAGGGGCGGGTCGGCAAGATCGGCCGCCAGGGTGCAGCCGGCCAGCAGGGATGCCAGGAAAAGAAACCTCATGGCCGCAGCTCCGCCATGGCACGGACCAGGTCCAGCTTCCTCTCCCGCATCAGGCCGAGCAGCATGGCCAGCGCCTCCAGCGCCGCGCGGGAGTCCGGCGTGCCGCCACCGGCGCCGGCGGCAGCGAGCAGGGCATGGGCCATTTCCGGCTTCACCGCGGCCGGGCGCAGCGCCGGGGCGGCACTGGCCAGCCCGGACTCCACGGCCGCGAGGACGGGGGCGGTGACATCCGCCGCGGCACGCTCCGCCAGCAGGGCGTGGCGGAATTCGGCAAGCCCCGCCGCCGCTTCCTCGGGCGAGGCGAAGCACGAGCCATAGGCGGCCCAGAGCCGGTCCGCCGCATCGTCCCGCAGCACGATGTCAAGCAGGCCGGCGGCGAAGCCGGGCTGGTCGCGCAGCGCCGCGAAGGCGCGGGCAAAGATCGGCGCCGCATCCAGCCGCAGCAGGGCGGAGGTGGGGGTGATGGTGCCCGGATCGAAGAGCGTGGGGTCATGCGGCGCGGCCAGCACCTGCGCCCGCCACCGCCGCCAGGCGGCGCTGCCCGCCTGCCAGCCGAGACCGAGCAGCAGCGCCGCCCCGGCCAGCGGCCCGCCGCCGATGGCCGGCAGGGCGCCAGCGGCCTGGCGCAGCAGGCCGGCGAAGGGGCCATCCCGCCCGCTGAGTTCCGCCAGCGCGTCGGTCACGCGCTGCAAGGTTCCGGCATCCACCTGGCCATCCGCCAGGGCACCTGCCTCCGCGGCGACGGTCCGGGCGCGGCGCAGCATCTCGGCGGCGCCTTCCGGCAGCAGGCCGGGTGGCAGGGCGGGGCCAAGCGTCTCCACCAGCGCCTCGGCAATGCCGATCTGGCGGGAGAGGCCATCCAGCGCCGCCGCCAATTGCCCCGGGCGTGCGCCGGCAGCGGCAGCCTCGGCGGCGCGCTCGCCCAGCGCGGCATTCTCGGCGCGCAAGGCTTCGGCATGTTGCTGCTGGATGGTCAGGGCCTCGCCGAGGCGCCGCGTGGTCTGGGTCTCGGCATTGGTGGAACGAGCACCGAAATAATAGCCGAAGACCCCGGCGATGATGCCGTTGACATAGCCCGCCACCGCGTCCCGTAGGCCGAGGCTCTGGCTGAACAGCAGCAGCGGCAGGCCGATGACGCCGACGATCAGGGCAAGCAGGGCGCGCACCGTGCCCTCGGGCAGGGCCAGCGGCAGGTCGCGCAGGCTGGCGAGCTGCTCGGGCGTGGTGCTCGGGTCGCGCAGCAGAGCGAAGCAGCGGGCGGCGAGCCACCAGAGGAAGGCGGCGAAGCCTAATCCGACCGCGAAGACCAGGAGGGCGGCGAGCTGCGCCGGATTCTCACCCAGCCAGGCGAAGAGGCTTCCCGGTGAGGGCAGCCCTGCGCTCTGGGCAGCAAACAGCACCGCAACCAGGGCGAGGCCGGAGAGGAGGATGCGCGCCGGGGTACGTAGCAAGGCCCAGGGATCAGGGGCGGGGGAG
>JADGHC010000752.1 GCA_019689655.1 Microbispora sp. | reverse complement strand
TGTACGCCGCGCTTGCTATGGGCCGCCGGCGGTGCCTTGCGGCGCCGGCCGACGGCCTTCCTGCGGACGTGAGTGCCGTGGCCGAACGGGAGTCCCGTTCGGCTCAGCGGCTCAGCGGATCACACGTCGTAGTAGAGCTCGAACTCGTGCGGGTGCGGGCGGAGGCGGATCGGGTCGACCTCGTTCTCGCGCTTGTAGGTGATCCAGGTCTCGATGAGGTCCGGCGTGAACACGCCGCCCTCGAGCAGGTAGTCGTGGTCCTCCTCGAGTGCGTCGAGCACCTTCTCCAGCGAGCCCGGCACCTGCGGGATGTTGCGGGCCTCCTCCGGCGGCAGCTCGTACAGGTCCTTGTCGACCGGCTCCGGAGGCTCGATCTTGTTGCGGATGCCGTCGATGCCGGCCATGAGCATGGCGGCGAAGGCGAAGTACGGGTTGCAGGACGGGTCCGGCACGCGGAACTCGATGCGCTTGGCCTTCGGGTTCGAGCCCGTGATCGGGATGCGGACGCAGGCCGAGCGGTTGCGCTGCGAGTAGACCAGGTTGACCGGGGCCTCGTAGCCGGGCACCAGGCGGTGGTAGGAGTTCACCGTCGGGTTGGTGAAGGCCAGCAGCGACGGGGCGTGCTTGAGCAGGCCGCCGATGTAGTAGCGGGCGATGTCCGACAGGCCGGCGTAGCCGACCTCGTCGTAGAACAGCGGCTCGCCGTCCTTCCAGAGCGACTGGTGGCAGTGCATGCCGGAGCCGTTGTCACCGAAGATCGGCTTGGGCATGAACGTGACCGTGTGGCCCGCCTGGATGGCCGTGTTCTTGATGATGTACTTGTACAGCATCAGGTTGTCGGCCGTCTTGAGCAGCGTGCCGAACTTGAAGTCGATCTCGGCCTGGCCGGCGGTGCCCACCTCGTGGTGCTGCATCTCGGTCTCGATGCCGGCCTCGATGAGGTTGCGCACCATCTGCGAACGCAGGTCGGTGAAGTGGTCCATCGGCGGGGCCGGGAAGTAGCCGCCCTTGTAACGGGGCTTGTAACCCAGGTTGCCGCCCTCGGAGGCCTTGCCGGTGTTCCAGGCGCCCTCGATGGAGTCGATGTAGTAGTAGCCGGCGTTCTGCTTGGTCTCGAAGCGGACGTCGTCGAAGATATAGAACTCGGCCTCGGGACCGAAGTAGGCGGTGTCCGCGATGCCGGTGCCCTTGAGGTACTCCTCCGCCTTGCGGGCGACGTTGCGGGGGTCGCGGCTGTAGGCCTCACCGGTCAGCGGGTCGTGCACGAAGAAGTTGATGTTCAGCGTCTTGTGCTGGCGGAACGGGTCGAGCACGGCCGTGGACGGGTCGGGGAGCAGCAGCATGTCCGACTCGTGGATGGCCTGGAAGCCGCGGATCGACGAGCCGTCGAACATGAGGCCGTCGGTGAAGACGCTGGGGCCGAAGTTCTCTGCGGGGAAGGTGAAGTGGTGCGTCGTCCCCGGCAGGTCCGTGAACCTGACGTCAACGAACTGCACACCCTCGTCCCGGATGAACTTGAGGACGTCGTCGGCGGAGTTGAACACTCTCGAACCTCCCAGGGGCATGGGCTAGCAACCCCGAAAATAGGGCGATGCCGTTTCCGTCCCATGTCTCGGTTGTTTCGCGCGTGTTAAGGGAAAGCGCCGCCGCCGGCGGCCGCCGGTCCGCCGTCCGCGGGCCACGCCGTACGGATTTTCCGCAGGTCAGGTGCCCAACGCGGCCGGGCAGCGGGGCTGTTTGAAAACGCCGGAGGTGCGGTCGTACGGATCGACGGGCTCGCCGGAGGGACGGGTGCCCTGCGGGTCGCCGGGAAAATGCGGGTGAACGAACCCGTCGCCCGCGTCGCAGTCGGCACCGAAGAGGGCCGACCTGTCCGCGGTCACCCAGACGACGAGCTTCCCGTTCTCCCGGTAGGCGGAGAACTCGCTCTTGTGGTGCTCGACGACCCTCGTCACGATCGGCGACGCGCCGGGGCGGCCGACCGGGTGCACGAACAGGTAGTCCGTCTCGATGCTGACGCCCCCGCCGGACCTCTTGGAGAGCGTCGTCTCGCCGGAGACCTTCACGACGTCCCCGACCGGCTCGGCCGTGCCCGGGGCGAGGCTGAACAGCCACGACCGGGTGCCGGAGGGGCCGTCGTCCAGGCGGCTCAGGAACGTCTCGCGCTGGCGGGGATGCAGCAGGCGGATGAACTTCTCCGGGCGTCCGCCCCGCACCGTCGCCGGGTCGAGGTGCGCCGCCGACAGCAGCCGCCGTACGCGCAGCAGGGCCCGGCCGACCTCCTCCTCGGTGAGCCCGCCGAGGGGGCGGGCCGGCGGCATGACCAGCCCCTGTTCCCCGTCGGCGTACTCGGCGGCGGGGGTGCCGGCGAAGGGGTCGTC
>JADGHC010000081.1 GCA_019689655.1 Microbispora sp. | reverse complement strand
CCCGCGCCTGTTCCAGCCGCGTGTAGTGGTCCACCGAGATGTACGCGAGCTGGGCGACCTCCTCGCGCCGCAGGCCGGGGGTGCGGCGGCGGCTCCCCGCGGGCAGGCCGACGTCGGCGGGGCGGATGCTCTCCCGCTTGCTCCGGAGGAACCGCGCCAGGCCGTGCTTGTCCATATGGATGACCGTACGTCCGGGATCGGGGGCGCGGGCCGCTCAGCCACGGACTGTCGGTCCCTGGTTGTGCGAGCCGGCCGGAGGCGACCGTGGGGGTACCCGATCTCACGGAAGGCACGATCATGCGGATCTTCATCACCGGTGCGAGCGGATATGTCGGCGCCGTCGTGGCCGAGCACCTCGCCGGGGCCGGTCACGAGGTGGTCGCCCTGGCCCGTTCGGACGAGGCGCGCCGGCGGGTCGAAGCGCTGGGCGCGAAGGCGGTGCCCGGAAGCCTGCGGGACCTCGAGGTCCTGCGGGGTGCCGCCGCGGCGGCCGAGGCCGTGGTCCACACCGCCGTGGACTACGCGAATCCGGACATGGGCGAGATCGAGCGCGACGCGCTCGCGGCGCTGCTGGGCGGGCTGCCCGACGGCGGCGCGTTCGTCTACACCAGCACGGGACTGGTCTACCCGGATCGGAAGGGTGCCACGGTGGACGAGGACCACCCGGTCTCGCCGGAGACGTCGCCCCAGCCGTACAAGATCCTCGGCGAGCGGCAGGTCCTGGAGGCCGGTCATGTGGCGGCCACGGTGATCCGGGCGGCGCTGGTCTACGGGCGCGGCGGGTCGGGCCTGCTCCGGGGGCTCATCGGCGCCGGGAGGCAGAACGGGATGGTGCCCTACATCGGCGAGGGCGCCAACGAGTGGTCGTCGGTGCACGTCGACGACCTCGCCGCGCTGTACGCGGCCGCGATCGAGCGGCGCGAGCCCCAGGTGATCGTCAACGCCGCGTCCGCCGAGCGGACCCCGATGCGGCGGATCGCGGAGGCGGTCGCCGCGCTGACCGGTGCCCGGGCCGTGTCGCTCACGCCGGAGCAGGCGGTCGCCGCGATGGGGCCGGCCGCCGGCATGCTCACCCGTTCGTCGCCGCTCGACGCGTCGCGGGCGCGGCGGCTGTTCGGCTGGAATCCCGCGGGCCCCGGGCTCATCGAGGAGCTGACGACCGGCTCCTACGCGAGGTCCTGACCGGCCCGCCGGCGCAGCGCGCGCCGTACGCGGGGGCCGTGCCTGCGCCACCACGCCCGCGCCCAGAGCGCCTGGAACGCGACCACGGACAGCAGCACCGCCACGGCGTCCAGCGCGGCGAGCGCATTCGCGGGGGCGGCCAGCGTGCGCACGGCCCGGCACAGCAGCGTCAGCGTCGCCGGCACCGTCACCGCGAACGCCACCCCGAGGCAGACCGTGGTGCCCACGACCAGCAGCGCGGCGTACGCCCGGAGGCTGCGGCGCTCCCGGCGCGGCAGACCGGCCAGCGGGTCGGAGGAGGGACGGCGCAGCAACCGCAGCGCCAGGTGGCGGATGTAGGCGGAGGAGTCGCCGTACATGTTGCGGCACCCGCTCAGATCCTGGAGCAGGAAGTAGACGTCGGTGCGCATGAACACCAGAAACTGCGTGGCCAGCATGGTGAGCGAGGTCAGCGCGACCAGCGACAGCGCGGGATGGCGCCCCACGGCGGCGGTCAGCAGGAGCGCGGCCGAGCAGGCCGTGGCGTCCACGGCCATCCCGGCGAGGTAGACCGTCAGGCGGACGCGCCGCTCGGCCAGCCACACGCCGGACACCACGGTCTGGACGGCCAGGAACTGCAGCCGGGTGCCGAGCCGGATCCTGCCCGGCACCCCGGCGGCCCTGGCGGTCGACAGGTGGGCCATCTCGTGCAGGAAGATCAACGTCCAGCCGACCGCGATCTGCGAGGCGAGCACGAGCGTGCCGTGCGCGTTCCACAGCAGGTCGCGCCAGCCCGGCAGCGTGTCCCGGCGGACGACCGCCGCCGCGATTCCGGCGGCGACCAGGATCGCGACCAGCAGATGCACCAGCGGGTGCAGCGTCCACCGCACGTGCTCGGGGCGCAACCAGGGGAAGGTCGGCGGCCCGGCCGGGGTGGCCGGACTGCCGGGTTCGTCGAGGAAGCCGAGCTCGCCGAGGACGCGGACGAAGTCGCGGACGTCGAGGTGGACGCCGGTCTCGGCGCGCAGCCGCCGTTCGGTCTCCTCGATCGTGACGCCCGCCGACAGCAGCCGGATGGCCCGCATCCCCTCGTACGGCACGGCGATGAACTCGTCCCCGTCGGGACGGCCCACGATCCACTGGGAGCCGTCCCGCCGGAACGCGAGGTCGCGCAGCCGGACCTCGGTGGTCGCCTCACCGGAGTCCTGGGTCACCGTGACCTCCAGACGCGGGCTCCTCGGCGTACGGCCGGTGTCAGGGGCGGAAGGTCCCGGTGTGGTGGGCGAAGCCGGGCAGGAGCTCGCGCGTCCGTTCGGAGATCGTGGGCGGCGGCAGCGGGGCGACCTCCCGCTCGACGTAGGTCCGCACGTCCTCCGCCCGGCCGTAAAGCTCCTTGATCGCGGCCAGGCAGCGGCCGACGAGGCGGGAATCGGTGATCCTCCGTGCGCCCACGTGGGCGCCGATCTCGTCGTACAGCACCTCGTAGAGCAGCGCGGGACCGAGCACGACGATCTCGGGCAGCGGCCCGTTGCGCTCCAGCTCCCGTACGGCGTCGGCGTGGAGCACCCGGGGACGCTCGCCCGCCGCGGCCCGTACGGCCAGGACGTTGAGCTCCCACTGGAGATAGGGGGTGAACGGCGTCTCCACGATGCGGACCCGGCGAGCCTGGGGCCGGGTCTTGTAGTAGCCGATGAGGAACTCCCGCAGCTCGTCGAGCATGGCGAGCGACCGCTCCCATTCGCCCGCCATCATCGCCCGCCAGCTCGCCACGTCGGGTTCGAAGAACTCCTGGGCGCGTTCGAGCTTCCACACCCCCTCGGCGGACCGCTCGAACTCCTCGGTGAACTCGGCCTGGTAGGCGTCGGCGGACAGCACCGGCGCCTCGGCCTGCCGTATGTCGTCGAAGATGTCTCCGGCGTGTGCCACCCTTCCCTCCCTGGGGCTACGGCTTGTGCGGGCTCGCGCCGGCCGCGGCGCGCAGGGGGCCGGGCGGCACCCCCGTGCGCCGCGGCCGGCATCGCGTCAGTTGCCGACGCTGTTGCTGCTGGTCGTGGTCTCGATCTTGTCGAGAAGCCGAATGGTGATCTTCGTCTTCGGTGGTACGGCCGTCTCGTCGACGGGTTTGGTCTCGTGCTCGTTCGTGTTCATCCGATTCCTCTCTCTGAAGGGGGAGGGGACATGGATGTTCCCGAGAGAACCCGTTCATGATTCGTCTATTGACGAGGGGCAGTCAATACCCCTGTCTATTTATTCAGCCGGCGTCTATTTCGGTCATTCCTTGCGGCGAATTGTGCGCCGGCCGGACGGCCCGCGTCCCGCATACCGGGCAGCCGGGGCGGGGCGGATGCCGGACCCACACATGGTGGTCCGCGGCGATCAGATTCACGCCCTGGATGGTGCCGACCGGCGGCGCGGGCACCCCGGTCAGCAGCCCCAGCAGCGCATGCGCGACGAGCTGACCGGACACGCCCGCCGAGGTGGCGATCACGCCGGGCCCGCCGAGGTTCACCGGCGTGCCGGGACGGCGCCGCGCCTCCTCGCCGCTGCTCAGGCACTCGTAGCAGGCGCCGTCCCACGGGGCGAAACACCCGACGGTGACCAGCGGCCCGCTGTATCCGCCGCCGGCCCAGGGGATGTTCGCCGCGGCGCAGGCGCGGTTGGCCCACACCCTGATGCTGTGCCCCGTGGGCTGGTCCGCGCAGAGGGCGAGCGCGTCGAACCCCGCGATGAGGTCGTCCAGCTCGCGCCTGCTGCCGATGCGGCGGCGTTCGCCGGTGACCGTGATGTCGGAGTTGACGCTCCTGAGCCGGTCGACGGCCGCCTCCGCCTTCGGGCGGCCCACGTCGGCCTCGCCGTACAGCACCTGGCGGTTGAGGTTGGACAGCTCGACCAGGTCGGGATCGACGCAGTGAATCGTGCCGACGCCGACGGCGGCGAGCGCCCAGGCCGCGTGGCTGCCCGTGCCGCCAAGCCCGAGCACCACGACCCGCGCGGACTTCAGCCGGAGCTGGGTCTCCCAGCCGTGGGCCCGCGGCATCGCGTCGACCGTACGGAAGAAGGCGTGGTTCCTGCTGTAGCGGTCGAGCTCGCGCTCGCTCAGCCCCGGCGGCGGCACGGCCGCCGCGTCCTCCACGTATCGGGTGGCGACGAGCTGGTCGACGATCGACGCGGCGTCCGGCACCTCCGGATGGGCCAGGAGAAGCTGCTCGGCGATCTCCTCGCGAGAACGGGTGCCGTCCATCAAAGTGAGGGCCGTCCACACCCAGCCGTACGGGTCCGCGATTTCGGCGGCGATCCCATAAATCTCACCGCCGATGCGAATGGTGCCGTCCTCATATCGGTGGGGCCGGTGCTCGAATTTCACTCTGGGCAGTCGCACGTGACGACGATTACTGTGCGGTAACTGCGAAAGTCAACACCGATTTCCGAGGGAACGGAAAATGGGCCGCCCGTAAAACGCCCCGGCCGCGCCGGCGCCGCTCGACGCGAAAGACGGCGTGGACGGCGCCGTTGGGCGTACGTTGGTGACGATGAACGATCAGCCTGCCGTGATCCCGCCGCGGACGCCCGGCCTCCGCGGGGCGCTGGCCGCCGTGCTCGCCGCCGTGGTCGTCCCGCTTTCGGCCTGCGGCGGCGCGCCGGGCGAGGCCGCCTCGGCCGCTCCCCCGGCGAGCACGACCCCGCCGGGGCGCTCGCCCGCCGCCCCGGAGAAGGGGCCGGACCTGCCCGCGCCGGACGAGGCGATCCCCAAGGACCCCGCGCGGCTGGCCGGCGCCCTCACCCGTACGGTGAAGCGGCTGAACGACGCGATCGACGACTGGAGGCGTGCGGGCGACCCCGCGAAGGGCCGGGCGCCCGAGCCCGTGGTCCTGCTGTCCCTGTACGAGCAGCGCGTCTACCGCTATCTCGCCCGCAATCCCGACGTCGCGTCCCGTACGTACCGGAAACTGCCGAAGCGGGTGGCCGCGCGGGCGAGGGACAACGTGACGGCCATCCGCGACCTGCTCTCCCTCGCCCGTCCCGTCAGCGGCCCGATCGAAATCAAGGTCGAGGACCCGGAGCCGGCCGACGCCCTGCTGGCCGGCTTCCGGCGCGCCGAGCGCCGCTTCGGCGTCGACTGGGAGGTGCTTGCGGCGGTGATGCTCGTCGAGACGAAGTTCGGCCGGGTGCGCTCGCCGAGCCATGTGGGGGCCAGAGGGCCGATGCAGTTCATGCCCGGCACCTGGAAGGCGTACGGCATGGGCGGCGACATCGAGGACACCGGCGACGCCCTGCTCGCCGCGGCCAACTACCTGCACGCGTCGGGCGCGCCCCGGGACTACCGGCGCGCGCTGTACGCCTACAACCACTCCCAGGCGTACGTCGACGCGGTCCTGCGGCACGCGCGCCAGATGAAGCAGGACATCAGGAACTACTACGCCTACTACACCTGGCAGGTCTTCGTGATCACCACGAAGGGCGAGCGCCGCCTGACCGGCCCCTGACCCGGCTCACCGCGCGGGATGGGCGTTGTTCACCAGCATCACGAACTGCTCGTGGTGCCAGTCGCCCGGCAGCGGCGCATCGGGGAGGGCGTTGGTCGGCCGGTACGCGTCCCCGATGGGCGGGAGGGAGCCGTCGGGGTCGCACGTGGGGTCGATCAGGTCCTCCGCGCCCTCGGGCACGGCCGGCCCGCCCGCGCCGTCCGACTCCCCGGGCCGCTTGATCCACTGGTAGGCGTCGACGCCGGGAACGGGGGCGGCCACCGGCCGTGCTCCCAACCCCGCGCCTGCCTGGTTGCAGGTGGCTCCCCGCGACGGACGCCGGTCGACGCGGCTTTGGTCCACGTACGTGTTGAGATCGGATGACGTGCTCACCGCGGTGGGCCGGTCCGGCCCGCCCCAGCCGTTTCGCGAGGTGTCGACGACCACGCCCAGACCGCTGGGGAAGCCGTTCGCGATCAGTGCGCTGCGGACGGCGGCGGCGTAGTCCAGCTCGTCGAAGTACGGGTTCCAGTCGTAGAACCTGCTCATGAAGAGCGGCAGGCCCGACACGGTGCGATCGGGGTCGGGCAGGAACGGCTCCTCGAGCGGGATGTAGTCCGCGACGTTGGTGGCGATGCCGTCGATACTGTTCAGGCCCGCCGTGGTGCCCCGTACGGTCTGCGTGATGAGGCCCGTCAGCGCGCTCATGTTGTCCGGCCAGCCGGCCAGCGACGCGTTGCCGGCGTCCAGGTAGAGGTAGACGTCGGGCAGCGGGGAGAGCACATCGAGGGCATACCTGATGCCCTGCTGGTATACGCCCGACTGCGCCTGCTGCGTGCACGGGTAGCTCGTCGTGCCCACGACGAGATCGGCCAGGGCCCTGGGCTCGACGATGATCGCGATGCGCAGGTCCCGGTATTCCGGCCGGGCCACGATGGCGGCGACGGCGTCGATGTACTCGGTCTTGTAGCGGCGCAGGCCGTCGTCCGCGGAGTGCAGTTCGGCCGTGTAGACCAGCGACCGGCAGTCGCGGTCGGGCAGGTTGTGGAGCACGAGCGTGATGTAGCCGGCGTTCTGCTCCAGGGCCGAGTCGAGGTGGTCCTTCAGCGTACGGGTGACCCCGGGGCCGCCGGTGACGTCCGCGATCCGGTTCAGCCAGACCGCGGTGGGCGTCTGCTTCAGGCCGCGCATCTTCCGCGCGGTCGCCTCGTCCACCTTCGCGGCGGAGGACTCCACGTCGGCCACCCACTCGGGATCGACATACCCGGTGACGCCGGCGAACGGGTTGTCCACCGGCACGTCCGGGCCCGGCGTGCCGCTCGGGCTCGGGCTGGGGCTCGGGCTGGGAGTGGGCGACGGCGACGCGCCCGGCGCCTGGCAGGGCACCCCGTTGAGGGCGAAGTCCGTGGGCGGCGGGTTGCTCCCGGTCCAGGTGCCCATGAACCCGAGGTGGAGGGAAGCACCCGGCGGCACCGCGCCGTTCCAGGGCTCGTTCTCCGCGACGACCCGGTCGGCGAGCTGGGTCCATTTGGCCGACCAGCCCTGGGTGAGCCGCTGTGAGCCGGGGAACGTGAACGTCAGCCTCCAGTACGGGAGCCGCTCGCCGGTGTTCGTGAGGGTGATGCCGGCGGTGAAGCCGCCCGAACCGGTTCCCCACTGCACGCTCGTGTAGGTCACCCGGCAGGCCACCGCGGCGTGGGCGGACGTCGTGCCCATGACCGATCCCGTGGCGGCCAGCGCCGTGGCGGCGACGATGGTCGACAGGGTGCGGGCGAACCGATGGTGACCGAACGACATCGCGATCGTCTCCGGGGGTGAGGTGACCGGCAGTGCCGATGCTCTCCAGGTTCGGCAATCGCCCGGCGCATGTACATGGTTCGCCGAAGGGGAGAGTCTTCCCCCTGTCATGAAGAATCCGGGTATCTCGGTAAACGCCGTACGAGATCCGTCGGCCGAGGCGCGATCCGGTGAAATGTTCAGCCGCAGCCGGTGTCGAAGGCGAGCCGCCCGCCGAGCTGGGCCGCCATCTCAAGCTGGTCGTAGAAGAGCCGATGGCTGAGGATCACCCCGTCCTCCACCGTGGAGAAGCTGCACGAGCGGACGAGGACGGGCCGTCCGGTGGCCGCCAGCACCTCCCCGCCGGGGATGAGCAGCGGCCCCTTGTGCGTGCCGCTGATCGTGAACTCCGCCGCCACCGTGTCCCCGTACATGGTCACGGACTGCGGGGTGATCACCATGTTGGGGAACGCCTCCATCCACTCCCCGTAGTAGGAGGCGATCTCTTCCCGGTTGTCGGCGATGCCGTCCGGCGCCACCAAAACGGCCCGCTCGTCGAAGCACTTCGCCAGGGCGTCGAGATCATGGCGGTTGATGGCCTGTCTCAGCCGGTCCACGGCACGGAGCACTTCGGACATTCGCTTCCCCCCGAGCGGCCGTACGCTGCGCCGGCATGACAAATCCGGATACAAACGGCATTTTCACGATAGCCCAGCTCGCCGTGGGACCGCGGGGGTCTGGCGGCCGGTGCAGCCCTGCCCGAGCGGCGGCCCGAGCCGCAGCTCGAGCTCGGGATGACGGGGCGCATCGAACCCGAAGGACTGGTACAGCTCGATGCCGTCGGGCGTGGCGTGGAGGTTGATCGTCCGGACCCCGGTCTCGGTCCTGTACCAGGTCAGCAGCGCGTCGAGGCAGGCGCGTGCGAGCCCCCGCCGCCGGCGCCGCCGGTCGGTGCAGACGTTGAAGACGTGGCCGCGCAGTCCGCTCGGGTTCGCCGGTGCGGGGGCATGGGGGTCGCAGACGCCCGCCGCGCAGCTCACGACCCCGAGTTCCGGGTCGTCTGCCACGAACGCGGCGAAGTGCTCCGGATCGCGCAGCCGTCGGGCGAACCACTCCTCGGCCGCGGCCCGCCAGGGCGCGCTCTCGTCCCCGACGTCCGCCCCCATGTCCTCCATCATCACGACGCGCAGGCGGACGAGCGCCGCGGCGTCCGCCGCCGTCGCCCGGCGGACCACGGTCTGCGAGATCGACATGGCCCCATTGTGGCCGTCCGATCAGGCCCGTGCCGATCCGTTTTCCACGGCGGCCACGACGTCCCGCAGCCGGCCCATCGCCTGGTAGGTGCCGAGCGCGTCGATGTAGTCGCGCGTCTCCACGATCTCGCCGTTCCGTACGCGGAGGATCGGCAAGCCGGTGGCGCGGAACGGCCGGTGATCCGGGCCGGCCGTGCCGGTGCCCTCCCACTCGCCGACGACGACCTCGGGGTCGGCCGCGTCGTGGACGACGACGTCGTGGATCTCGGTGAGCCGCACCGGGCTTGCGCCCCACTTCGCCCGGTAGAGGGCGCGGATTTCCTCCCGCCCCGCCACGCGGGCGGGGAAACCGGGTGCCCGGAACGGGACCACGTGGACGCCGTCGGCGGCGTAGAGGCCGGCGAGGTCGTCGGCCGACCCGTCGATCATCGCCCGGTGATAGCGGGCCAGGGCCTCGCGCGGGGTGAGTGGCATCGGTTCGCCTTTCGCTCAACGGTTGTTGGTGGCGCAACTGGCGAACGCGATCGGCTCCGGCGACGCCGAACTCCGGGCGGCCCTGATGGTCAGCACGATGCTGGGCGTCACGATCGCCCACCAGCTGCTCGGTCTCACGGCCCTGCGCGACGCCTCCCCCGAACGCATCGCCGAGACGCTCCGGCCGTCCCTGCGTGCCCTCGCCGACGGCTGAGCGGTGCGTACGGCAAAAACTTCGTCAGGCCGTGATCGCTCGATGCCGCACTCGGCAATGAGGTGTTGACCATTCGTGTCACGAGTGTGAGGTTCGCCATTACCCGAGGTCACGGGCGTGCATGCGGGCATGGTGGGGAAGCGGGGGCGGTTGTTCCTCCGTGGGTACGTTCCTGCTCGGAGGGATCGCCATGACAAAGATCGTCGCTGTCGCGGTGCTCGCTGCGATGACCATGCTCGGTACGGTCGCCGCGGTCGCCTCGGTCGCCGCCGGGACCGGCGGCCGCCCGCCGCAGGCGTCCGTGCCCCACGGGGGCGTGGCGCGGCAGGAGGTGAGCCGGAAGCAGTACGACATCCTCATCGGCCAATGCCGCTATCCGAAGACGGCCGAGGCGCGGCAGCGATGCCGTACGCAGGTACGCGAGCAGTACAAGGTGGGCGCGTTCAACCCGGACCTGGACTGCCGTACGTACTCCGGGATCAGCGTCTGCGGCGTGCTCGAGCTCAGCGCCGCGCAGCGCTCCTGCGTCGAGGAGTCCGTGAACGGCGGGCTGACCCGCCGGCGGGCCGAAGTGGAGTGCTACGCCTTCCGCTGAACCCCTGGGTGAAATTTCCGGTCGAACATAATATTTGGTCCATATCGCAAGTTTCCGTGATCTACCCTGCGGGGGTGGACGCCAATGGTCAGGGTGCCGCCGAACTCCTGAGCGCGTTGATGCGCACGGCGGCGCGGTTCAGCGAGATGGGGCGGTCCGTCTCCCGTGACTTCTTCCCCCACGTCCGCGCCGAGGTCATCTCCGACCTGGCCGGGCCCGCCGTACGGCTCGGCGTCGCGCTGGCGCTGCCCGGGCACGACCTCGTGGCCGAGACCGCGGTCGCGGTCGGCGACGGGACGTTCCGCGTGCGGGGCGACCTCGTGCTGGACGGCGAGGAGGAGCTCCTCGTCCTGCCGTCCGTCGAGACCGGCGATCCCACGGCGTGCGCGTCCCTGCTGGACCGGTACGCCGACGAGCTGACCACACCCGCCCGCTGGCACGTGCAGCGGCTTTTGGAATCCTGCGACGCGGACTCCTAGCCGATTCCCGGCGGCGTACGGCGGTGGCTTGGCCTATTACAGTGCCTGGAGCCCTTGGATCACCTCACGGAGTATGCGCTCCTCCGGCATATGGGCGACCGTAGCCGGCGGCCGTGCCGTGATCAGTCCCCGCTCGCGCAGGTCGCTCAGCAGGATGCGTACGACGTTCACCGACAGCCCGAGCTCCGAGGCCAGGTCGGCCACGGAGAGGGGTGTTCGGCACAGCTGCAGGATCCGCCAGTGTTCCGGGGCAAGCCCGGTGACGCCCTGGTACGCCGGGGGAGCGGTCCTGATGATGGTCATCAGGTCGAAGTCCGGCCCGGTCGGGCGGGTACGGCCGCGGGTGAGCGTGTAGGGGCGCAGCAGCGGCCCGCCCTCGTGTTCGGTCACGAGTCCTCCTGAGCGCGTCGCCAGCCCGCCTGGAAGGAGGAGTACGGGTTGCCCCGCTCCTCCTTGAGCTGCGGTGCCAGGTTGGCCTGCCGCACCCGGCGGGGCAGGGAACTCTTGCCGCTCCCGCCGATCGGCGGCGTGAGGGCCAGGACCGGGGCCTGGCCCTCCGGCCGGGCGAGGCGCTCGACCATCGGCTCACGGGTCTCGTTCTCCACCACGAGCTCCTGGGGGATCAGGAGCACGGCGCTCGTCCCGCCGTACGGCGAGGGGCGCAGGGAGACGCGGATGTTGTGCCGCCGGGCCAGCCGCCCGACGACGAAGAGGCCGAGCCGGTCGCTGTCGGCCAGGTCGAACTCCGGCGGGTCGGCGAGCCGCGCGTTGAGGTGCGCGAGCTCCTCCTGGGGGATGCCGAGCCCGCGGTCCTCGACCTCGATGGCGAAGCCGCGGGCGACCGACTCCCCGATGACGTGCACACGGGTCTGCGGCGGGGAGAAGACGGTGGCGTTCTCGATCAGCTCGGCGAGCAGGTGGATGACGTCGGTGACGCTGCTGCCCACGAGCGAGTAGCCGTGCGGGACGTCCACGTCCACGCGCAGGTAGTCCTCCACCTCCTCGGCGGCGGCGCGAACCACGTCGTACAGCCGGACCGGATCACGCCAGCCGCGGCCGGGCGCGGCGCCGGACAAGATGATCAGGCCCTCCGCGTGGCGGCGCATGCGGGTGGTGAGGTGGTCGACGCCGAAGAGCCGTTCGAGCAGGTCGGGGTCGTTGATCTCCTTTTCGAGGCCGTCCAGCATGCCGAGCTGGCGCTGCAGCAGCGACTGGCTGCGGCGGGCCAGGTTCAGGAAGACCTTGTTGACGCCCTTGCGCAGCTCGGCCTGGCCGACGGCCGCCTCGATCGCGGTGTGCTGCACCGAGGTGAACGCGCGGCCGACGTTCTCGATCTCGATGGTGTCGCTGGACTGGATCACCGGCGGCGTCTCGGCCGCCACGTCGACGTCCTCGCCCTGCCGCAGCCGCCGTACGAGGTCGGGCAGGCGCCGCCCGGCGAGGTCGGCCGCGGCCTGGTGCAGGGTGGTCAGCTCGCCGGTCAGCGTGCGGGCGAACCGGAGGGAGATGAACACGGTGGCGAGCACCGCCGCCAGGCCCAGCACGCCGACGAGGCCGATGTTCATGAGCACGCCCCGGGCCAGCGGCGCGGCGCGGGCGGCGGTGGCGGCGGAGGCCGCGTCGGTCGTCTCGGTGAGCTGGCGGGCCAGGGCCTGCGCGGTCGTCGGCCAGGCGATCGCCTCCGGCGGGAGCGGCCGGCCCGGCTGCACCCTCGCGATCACGTCGTTCTCCAGCGAGACGAACGACGTGTACACCGAGGTGGAGTTCAGCATGCCGAACTGCTTGAGCAGGCTGTCGTCGAGCTGGCTGGTGCCGAGCTGGTAGAGCAGGCGGCGCTTGCCGACCATCCCGGAGAAGGCGTCGCGTTCGTCCTGCGTCATCCGCCCGGCCGCCTGCGCGCCCAGCACGAGCGCGGACTGCTGGCTCACCACTTCGCGGCTGCGGTCGATGAGGATGAGCGCCTTGGTCTGCTCGATGAGGTCCATGTCCGGGGAGATCATCAGCCGGTCGTAGACCTGGTGGGCGGTCTCGATGACAGCGCTGTAGTCCTCGATCGTGTCGAGACGGGTGAGCCGCCGGCCGTCGACCTGGCCGCGCAGGACGTCGAGCTGCTTCATCTGCCGCAGCAGATCCTCCAGCCTTTCCCACATCGCGGGAGGCGTCTCGTCTCGGGCCTGCGCCGACAGGCGGGTCAGCAGCGCCGCGGCGGCGTCGGTCTTGCGGCGCTGCGCTTCGAGGTCGGTGTGCAGAGCCGGGGTACGCCAGGCGAGGTAGCTCACCGACACGAACCGTTCGTTCTGCAGCTCGTTGATGGCATCCCCGACGGGCTGGACGACGTCGTCGTAGACCTTCTGGATGCGCAGGAGCTGCTGCCCCTGCTCGATGGTCAGTTTGGCGGCGAACCCCCAGATCACCACCAGGGCGGTCACGGGCACCAGCAGGATCGCGAATATCTTGAAGCGGATGGACCGTTTCCGACCAGCCATCAGACCTGCCCGTCGGTTACACATGTGTTAATAGTGGCGAAACCATAGCAATCGGTAAGCCGCCCTACCAGGGATCATTCCTAACGAGTTGGGCTACAGCCCCATATCAGGACAGTCTCGACGTTACGGAAGAAAGCTCTTGTCCTGTCTGTCTAGTTGTCAGACAATCTCTGCGTGAGGTCTGGGATACCGGCGGTCGTCGCGGCGGCCGTCCTCTGGGGAACCGCGGGCACCGCGGGCAGCCTCGCCTCCGCCGGGTCCGTCTCGCTGGCGGCGGCCCGCCTCGTGCTCGGCGGTGCGCTGCTGGGCGCATCGGCGCTGGTCGTGCGTCGCCGTACCCCTCCTGGGAACGTTCCGGTGGCCGGCACCGCGACACGTGTGGCGCTGGTCCTCGGGGCCGTCGCCGTCGCCGCCTACCAGATGTGCTTCTTCGCCGCGGTCGGCAGGACGGGCGTGGCGATCGGCACGGTGGTGGCCATCGGCAGCGGTCCGGTCTTCACCGGGCTGCTGTCCTGGCTCGCCGGCCACGAGCGGCCGAGCGGGCGCTGGGCCCTCGCGACGGCCGCCGCCGTCGCCGGCTGCGCCGTGCTCGTCACCGGCGGGGGAGGGCACGCGGGCGGCGCGGACGCCGGAGGCATCGCGCTCGCCCTCCTCGGCGGTCTCCTGTACGCCTTCTACGTGATCGTGGCGGCCCGGGCCATCGGCGGCGGCATGGCGTCGGGAGTCGTCATGGGCGCGCTGTTCGGCGGCGCGGCCGTGCTCATGCTGCCCGTCCTCGTGCTGACCGGCCCGGCCTGGCTCGCACACCCGGCCGGCCTGCTGACCGCCCTCTACCTCGGCTGCGCCACGACCGGTCTGGCCTACCTGTTGTACGGCCGGGGGCTGCGCACCATTCCCGTCGCCACGGCGGCCACGCTCGCGCTGGCCGAGCCCGCCGTCGCGGCCGTACTGGGCGTGGTGGCGCTGCGCGAGCACCTGTCCCCCGTCTCGTGGGCCGGTCTGGCGCTGCTCGCCCTGGGACTGGTCGTGGTGGCGCGGCCCGGCGGGGTCCGGACCCCCTCGTCCGGGACGCCGGAGGCGCCCACGGAGAGGCCCCCAGTAAGCTCGGCCCCGTGACCTCCCTGAGGCCCGTCTCCACCGTCGAGGCGCTCGCCGCCGCACTGCGCGAGCGGGTGCTGTCCGGGGACATCGAGCCGGGGGCCGCGCTGCCCGAGCAGGAACTTTCCGCCCGGTACGGCGTGGCCCGCCCCACCGTGCGGGAGGCGCTGGCGCTGCTCGTCCACGAGGGACTGCTGCGGCGCGAGCGCAACCGCAGCGCGTACGTTCCGGTGATCACCTCTGCCGACCTGGCCGATCTCATGTACGTGCGCAGGCCCCTGGAGGAACTGATGGCGCGGGCCGTGGCGGGCCGCCGGGTGGCGGCGGCGGAGGAGGCGCTTGACCGCCTGTCGAGCCTGCCGCCCGGCGCGCCCTGGGCGGCCGTGGTGGCCGAGCACATGGCGCTGCACGAGGCGCTGATCGCCGCCGCCGGCAGTCCCCGCCTGGAGCGCCTCTACGCGACGCTCGCCGCCGAGACGCGGCTCGGGCTGGTCCGGCTCAGGCACGCGTACGAGAACCCGCGGGAGCTGGCCGCGGAGCACGCCGCGCTGTTGCGAGTCATCGCGGAGGGACCGGTGGACGCGGCGGTCCAGGCGGTACGCGAGCACCTGCGGTGGCGGCATGAATGAGCCCGCGTCTGCCGCGGATCGTCGCGGACATGGAGGTCCGTGCGGTGCGTGAGAACCCGGCTGCCGGACGGGCCGGGGACGCGATTGCCTCCGTGCGCCCATCCCGCGGCGCCCGCCTCCGCGGCTGTCTCCGCGGCGCTGCCTCCGTGGTGCTCATCTCTGCGGCGCCTGTACCGCGGCGTCCGTCTCTGCGGCGTCGGCTGTATCTGGTCGGCTGTATCTGCGGGATCGATGCTCTCCCACCCTCGCCCCGCACGCTGCTTTTCTCACGCCCCGTTTCCCTTGCACCTCGCCGCTTCAAGTCGTCACAATCGCGCCCATGCACGGCGACCCAGTGCCGGACACTTACGTGTACGTCACCGAAGAAGGCGTGACGCGCCACTACGCCGACGGGAGCGTCGAGGCTCTCGCTTGGGAAGACGTGGTCGAGATTCGTGTCGGCGGCCACAGCCGCCAGAATCCGCAGGGCGAGCCCGATGACGTCTTCATCGTTCTGCTGGACCGGGAGGGCGAGGGGTGCGTGGTCCCGCACTCGGCGACCGACGCGAGCTTCCTGGCCCGCCTGCGTTACCTGCCCGACTTCGATCTCGACCGGCTGAGTACGGCGGTCGCGAGCGCGCGTTCGGACTACGTCGTCGTGTGGCGCAGCCCGGAACCGCCCTCCCTGTTACCGGACCTGGAATGCGACTAGGTCGTGGCAGCCGGGTCCCGTAGCCGCCGGGCTGCGCCGAGGCGGTGGTAGGTGAAGGCCCAGCGGTCTTTGCCGACTTTGCGGCGGGTGTAGCGCTCGGGGTGCCGGTAGCGGTCGCGGTTGTGGAACTGGC
>JADGHC010000751.1 GCA_019689655.1 Microbispora sp. | reverse complement strand
CGGAGGAGACGCCGGAGGAGACGCCCGAGGAGACGCCCGAGGAGACGCCGTAAGGCGATGCGTAAACTGTCGCCGTGACCTCGACCCGCAGGCTGACCGTGGCCGAGATCGCCCATCTGGCGGGAGTGTCCCCGCCGACCGTGTCCCGGGTGCTCAACGGGCACGCGGGGGTCGCCCTGGCCACGCGGCAGCGCGTGGAGGCGGTGCTGCGGGAGCACGGATACCGGCGGCGCGACAGCGAGCCCGCGGCGATCATCGAGCTCGTCTTCCACGCGCTGGAGAGCCTGTGGGCGCTGGAGATCATCCAGGGGGTCGAGCAGGTGGCCCGGGAGCGCGGGCTGGCCGTGGTGCTGACCGAGATGCAGGGCAGGCTGACTCCCGGCAAGGCCTGGACCGAGCAGGTGCTCGCCCGCCGCCCCACCGGTGTCGTGGCGGTCTTCTCCGAGCTCACCACGCAGCAGCAGGCGCAGCTCGCCACCCGCTCCATTCCCCTGGTCGTGCTCGACCCGACCGGCGAGCCGCTGCACGAGACCCCGTCGGTCGGCGCGACCAACTGGAGCGGCGGGATGGCCGCGACCCGCCACCTGCTCGATCTCGGTCACCGCCGTATCGCGATGCTGAGCGGGCCGACGCAGTGGCCGTGCTGCCGGGCGCGGCTGGACGGCTACCGCGCGGCGATGGACGCGGCGGGCGTGCCCGTGGACCCCGAGCTCGTGCGCGTCAGCACCCTGTACGTGGAGGGCGGCCTGCGTGACGGCGCCGAACTGCTGCGCCTGCCCGATCCCCCGACCGCGATCTTCACCGCCAACGACCTGCAGGCGCTCGGCGTGTACGAGGCCGCGCGGCGGGCCGGGGTGCGCATCCCCGACGACCTGAGCGTGGTCGGGTTCGACGACCTGTCGTTCACCCAGTGGGCCGGGCCGCCCATGACGACCGTACGGCAGCCGCTCGTCCAGATGGGGGCCGCCGCCGCGCGGATGGTGCTGGCCCTCGCGGACGGCGAGCCGCTCGAACAGCACCGGGTGGAGCTCGCGACCACGCTCGTCGTGCGGGAGAGCACCGCACCACCGCGTCACGCCTGAGGGCGCCGCGCCCAGGTGGCCCACCGCCACAGCCACTCCAGAGGGCCGTACCGGTGCCGGCGCAGCCGGAGCGTGGACCACAGCCATTGCAGGGTGAGGATCGCGGCGGAGGTCAAGGCCACCCGCGCCGACGACCAGCCGTCCGCCGGGCTGCCCGACACGCGGGCGACCAGCAGCACCAGGACCGTCGCGGTCAGGTAGTTGGTCAGCGCCATCCGTCCCAGCGGTGCGAACAGGGCCGCCAGGGTCGGCCGCAGCGGCGTGCCGAGCAGCACCAGCAGGGCACAGACGTACACCCCCGCGATCAGCAGCCCGCCCAGCGCCGACATACGCGCGCCGGAGGCCGGCGAGATCAGGACGAGCGCGGCGAACGCGGCCGACACCAGGCCGAGCACGGCCGGTACCCGGATCGACCGCTCGATCCGGGCGGTCACGCCGTACCGGGTCAGCGCGGATCCCAGCAGGAACAGCCCGGCGATCTAGCAGGGACCTGTCGCCGTTCATGACCAGCGACGCGGCGATGCGCCGCGTCGTCGGGCTGCTGCGCGACTCGGCCGGACCCGCGGAACCGGCGGCCATCCCCGACGGGCTGGGCGGACTCGGCGAGCTGGTCGGACGCTTCGAGGCGAGCGGCCGTGCGGTACGGCTGCGGCTGCCGGACGAGGAGGAGACGGCGACATGGCCGCCGGGCCAGCTCGACGTGGTCCGGGCCGTCGCCCGGGGCCGTACGAACCAGGAGATCGCCGACGAGCTGTTCATCTCGCTGAGCACGGTCAAGAGTCACGTCGCCGGCGTCCAGGCCAAGCTCGGCCTGCGCAACCGGGTCGAAATCGCGGCCTGGGCCTGGGAAAACCGCGTCGTGGGCGGGACGTAGCCCGAATCTCGTCAATACGTGTCAAAACAGCACAAATGGGCAGAAGGGAGGCACAGAACACTAGGGAAGGGTGGCAGCATGGCCGTCAGCGGCATCATCTCCGCCATAATCATCGGACTCATCATCGGTGCTCTCGGCCGGCTGGTCGTTCCCGGGCGCCAGGCCATCCCGATCTGGCTGACCATGGTCATCGGCATCATCGCGGCCCTCATCGGCACGGCGATCGCCCGCGGCCTCGGCGTCGCCGACACTCGGGGCATCGACTGGCTGGAACTGATCATCCAGGTGGTGCTCGCCGCCATCGGCGTCGTCGCCGCCGTCGCGATTTACCGCCGCAGAAGCGTCGGATAGACCCTCGCCCGCCGGCGGCCCCCCCCCCGCCCGGGGCGCCCCCGGGCGCCCGCCGCCGGCCGCGGGCGCAAAAAAAAAGA
>JADGHC010000750.1 GCA_019689655.1 Microbispora sp. | reverse complement strand
ATCTCGCGGGCAGCGATCGAGAAGCGCTGGAAGGCGTCGACGCTCTCCGAGACGGCGACGCCGGTCGAGAGGGCGTTGCGATAGAGCGCCTCGTAGACCGCGCTCGCGCGTTCGACCGAGCCGGTGGCCTGCTGCAGCCGGGAGAGGCCCTGGGTCAGCGCGTCGCCGGCCTGGACCAGGGCGCGCGCCGCCACCGCGACACCGGCGAGCTGGATGCCGCGGACGACCGTGTCGAGCAGGTCGAGGCCGCGGGAGGCGCGCTCGGCGCCGTCCTGGATGCGGGCGAGGCTGCGGTTTCCCTGCTCGCCGACCTCGCGCAGCTCCTGCTTGGCCCGGGCGGCGTCGTCCAGCGAGAGGCGGACCGAGACGCGGCGGGTGGCGTCGGCCATGGCTGCGGAATCCCCTGCGTCCCGGGTGGCGAATGCGGGCCGGAAGGCACCCGGCCTCGCTGCCGCCGGGCCGGCCAGCTATGATCAGCGGATCGTGCGTGGCAGACGCGGCGAACCGGCCGCGGGACGCCCGGGGCCGCACGCCGGAGAGACGCGCAGCGAAATGGCCACGACGCCACAGCAGATCGACCTATGGCGCCAAGCCTCGACCGAGCATCAGCGGCTCGAGTTCAAGGAGGCGAAGACGCAGTACGACACGGACAAGCTGAACAGGTACTGCGTGGCCATCGCCAACGAAGGCGGCGGGCACCTCCTCCTCGGCGTCGCCGACGCGCCCCCGCGGCCGGTGGTCGGCACGCAGGCCTTCCCGGACGTCGTGGCAACGGCGGAGCGGCTGTTCACCGCCGTCGGCTTCCGGGTGGACGTCGAGGAGGTGGCCCACCCCGACGGCCGGGTGCTCGTCTTCCACATCCCGTCCCGCCCACGCGGCACGGCCTACCACCTGGAGGGCGCCTACCTCATGCGCTCCGGCGGATCGCTGGTGCCGATGAGCGAGGACCAGCTGCGGCGCATCTTCGCCGAGGGCCAGCCCGACTGGCTGGAGCAGCACTCCCGAACCGGCCTCGACGCGCAGGCGGTCGTCGAGCTCCTCGACACCCAGGCGTTCTTCGAGCTGCTGAAGCTGCCCTACCCGACCGAGCAGGCCGGCGTGATCGAGCGCCTCGCCAGGGAGAGGCTCGTCGACGAGACGCCGGATGGGCTTGCGGTGCGGCGCCTCGGCGCGCTGCTGCTCGCGAAGCAGCTCGCCGACTTCCCCGACGTGTCCCGCAAGGCGCCGCGGGTCGTCGTCTACACCGGCACGTCCAAGCTGGAGACCAAGCTCGATCAGCTCGGCACCCGCGGCTACGCGGCCGGCTTCCAGGGGCTGGTGCGCTTCGTGATGGGCCAGCTGCCGCAGAACGAGGTGATCAAGGACGCGCTGCGGACCGAGGTGAAGCTCGTGCCGGAGGTGGTCATCCGCGAGCTGGTGGCGAACGCGCTGGTCCACCAGGACCTCGCCATGGGCGGCACCTCGGTCATGGTGGAGATCTACGCGGACCGCCTGGAGATCTCGAACCCGGGCGAGCCGATCGTGGACGTGGCGCGCTTCATCGACGGCTACCAGTCCCGGAACGAGCGCCTGGCCGACCTGATGCGGCGGCTCGGGATCTGCGAGGAGAAGGGCAGCGGCATCGACCGCGTGGTCCGGGCCGCCGAGGTGTACCAGCTCCCCGCGCCGGACTTCCGGGTCGGGCATCGGCGGACCGTGGTCACGATCTTCGGCCAGCGGCCGTTCGAGGCCATGGACCGCGAGGACCGGGTGCGGGCCTGCTACCAGCACGCCGCGCTGAAGTGGGTGATGTCGGAGCGCATGACCAACCAATCCTTGCGGGAGCGGTTCAACCTGCCCGAGTCGAAGGCGGCCGTCACCTCGCAGATCATCGCGGCCACGGTCGAGGCGGGGCTGATCAAGCCCGACGAGAAGGTCGGGGGGTCGCGGAAGTACGCCCGGTATCTCCCCTTCTGGGCCTGAGGTTCATTTTCGTCGGCACCGCAGAGGCCGCCTCGGTCCAGGCGAAAACCTTTTTGGATCAGGCACTTGTTTATTTAAGGCTTTCCCCGAGCGGGCCTCCCGGGCCCTCCCACCGCGAGGCGGCCCCGGCGACCATGCCCGCCCGCATCGCAGCCAGCAGCTCCGCCGCGGCCCAGCCCGTAGCGCCCATCTCGCGCGCCGCCGCCAGGGCCCCAGCGGTGTCCATCGTCAGCCCCGCCAACGTCGTCTCGGCACAGGCGGTGCCGGCCGTCCAGGCGGCGGCACCCTCGAGGCTGGCGGGGGCGTGGGCGGCGTAGGGGCATGCCTGGCCGCAGTCGCGGCCGAGGGCAGCGCAGCCCCGGCAGTATTCGGGCCCGCGGCCGAAGTGCCAGGCGGCGCGGGCCCTCAGCCGTTTCCCTCGGCGG
>JADGHC010000080.1 GCA_019689655.1 Microbispora sp. | reverse complement strand
GCCGACCCCCACCGCTACATCTGGCGACCCGTCAAACCCGGAGACCCCGGCCTCGCCCCCATCGGCGTCCGCCTGCTCCGCTCGGTCCACGAACGGCAGCGCTGGCGCAACCACCTGGCCCGGCTCGAAGCCGAGGCAGACGGCAGAGATTTTTCGGCAACTGAAGGGAGGGCTGCATGACGAACGCGCTTTCTCCTACCGCGCCACTCCCCCCAGAGGCCCAAGGTCGGCTTCTCCGTGTCGAAGAGGCGGCCGAACGGCTGAACACCTCGGTCCGCTTTCCTCGTCGGCTGATCGCCGAACGCCGCATCTTCTTCGTCCGCGTCGGCCGCAGTGTTCGCATTCCCGAAGCCGCAATCGAAGCGTTCATCGCGGCCGGGCTCGTTGCGCCGGTCAAGGCCCCGAAGGGACGGGCGGCCTGATGGCGAACAAAGAGGGTCACCGGCGTTTCGGCAATATCCGCAAGCTTCCGTCCGGGCGCTTTCAGATTCGCTATCCCGGCCCCGACGGACGTATCCACACGGGCTCCACGACCTATGCGACGAAGACGGACGCCGACCGTGCGCTCACACTGATCGAAGCGCAGACGATCTCAGATGAGTGGACGGACCCCGACCGCGGCAAGATCCTGCTCGGCGACTATGCCCGGACCTGGATCAAAGAACGTCCCGGTCTGCGGCCCAAGACGATCGAGCTGTACACCTGGCTGCTTGAGCGGCACATCATGCCCAGCCTCGGTAAGGTGCCGGTCGGCAAGCTCACCACAGCACTCGTCCGCTCCTGGCGAACCGCCCTCATCGATAAAGGCGTGTCCGTGTCCACGGCCGCCAAGGCGTACCGACTCCTCCGCGCCGTGCTGATGACAGCCGTCGAAGAGGACAAGCTGATCAGCCAGAACCCGTGTCGGATCAAGGGCGCGGACAACGAGCAGACACCGGAGCGGCCCATTCTCACCGTCGCCCAGGTCTTCGAACTGGCCGACCGGATGGCCGACCGTCGATTCCGCGCGCTGATCCTGCTGGCCACCTTCGCGAGCCTGCGTTGGGGCGAGGTGATCGCGCTACGGCGATCGGACATCGACATCAGGGCGCGCACCGTCCGCGTGCGGGAACAGCTCATCGAGCTGGACGGGGGAGACATGGTGCTCGCTCCGCCCAAGTCGCGGGCCGGCAAGCGCACCGTCAGCATCCCCTCGGCCATCATCCCGGCGCTCATCGACCACCTCGACCAGTTCACCGGAACCGACGAGGACGCGTTCGTCTTTCTCGGCAAACGGGGCGGCTACCTGCGCGGTAGCAACTTCCGGCGTGAGGCCAAGTGGGCGGAAGCGCTCAAGGAGATGGGCGTCAAGGAACTGCACTTCCACGACCTTCGGCACACCGGGAACACGCTTGCCGCGCAGTCGGGCGCGAGCCTCGCCGACCTCAAGGCGCGGATGGGCCACGACAGCGACCGGGCCGCGCTGATCTACCAGCACGCCACGCGCGACGCCGACCGGAAGATCGCCGATGCGCTGAGCGTGCTAGTCGAGGCGGAGCGCAATGCTGACAACAGCTAATGGCACGTTAATGGCACGAGAGCCGCTTCTCATGATCGTGCAAGTGGCGTTTTGGCTGGTGGAGCCTAGGGGATTCGAACCCCTGACTTCCTGCTTGCAAAGCAGGCGCTCTGCCAGCTGAGCTAAGGCCCCGTGGCGGGTGCGAACTGCGCAAAAACACAGATCCACAGGCCGCCGGTGCGTACACCGTAGCAACAGGCCGCACCCGAACGCCACTCGATACAGTGCCGCGCGCGTGGCCCTCGGCGCCGGGGAAGGGGAGGAAGGGGTGCTCAGGCCGAGGTGGCAATGGGGGAGGTGCCGACCTCGTCGCCGAGGACGAGTCCGGGGAAGTCGGCGATGGAGTCGATGATGTGGGTGGCGCCGCCGCCGAGCAGGCGTTCCTTGCTGTGCACGCCGGTGAGCACTCCGGCGACGATCGAGGCACCGGCGCGCCTGCCGCACAGCATGTCGCTCTCGGAGTCGCCCGCGACGGCGACCTGCCGTACGTCGTCGATGCCCGCGCGCAGGACGGCGGTGAGCACCATGTCCGGGTACGGACGCCCGCGTCCGGCGTCCTCGGGACACAGTGCGAAATCCAGCATGTCGACCCAGGAGATAGCGCTCAGCACCCGTCCCAGGGTCGCGCGGCTGAGGCCGGTGATAAGGACGATCTTGATGCCGGCGTCGCGGAGCTTCGCGATGGCCTCGACGGCCCCCGGCAGCGGCACCAGACCGGTCCGCTCGATGGCCATCTCGTAGGAGCGCTCGAAGGTCAGGTTCGCGGCCTGCGCCTGGGCCTCGTTGCCCGGGAAGATGCCCCGGAAAACGTCGATTTTGGGACATCCCCGGGACCTGTGCACATGCACCATGGCACGTGCATAGGCGCTGGTCCCGGGGACAATGCCCTGTGTGGCGATCGCCTCTGCGAACGCCCGTTCCACCATGTCGATGTCACCGATCGTGGTCCCGGCCAAGTCGAGACAGGCCAGCTTCACGGGGGTCATACCCGCACCCTTGCCACGATCAAGCACCGTCCCAGATGGTCAGTTCTCGCTGCCGGTGGCCTCGGTCCACAGGTCGAGCTCGGCACGGTCGGCCTGCACCTTACGCCAGATCAAAAGCCCGCCGACGGCGACCAGAGCGAGAACAAGCAGCTTCTTCACGGTGTGACCCCACTTCTCGACGGTCTCACCTGCCGGGTGAGACAACGCCCGGTTCTACGGTTCTTTGCAGCCTAGCAAGGCTTCGGCGCCCGACCCGGATTGCCCGAAATTTCGGTGCACCAAAATCATGATTACGGTTCGTCATCCCGGCTCGCCGTCCGACCCCGACGGCAGCGCGACGAGATCAGAAGTGCCCAGCTCACGGCGGCGTTAACCCTGCCGGAAGCCGGGGCCGGCAGAGACGGGGACGCCTGGTTTCGGTCAGGCGGTCCGCGCTCCGCTCTGAGCGGAAGCCGACCCGCCGGCGCTCCGCTCTCAGCGGAATCGGCGAGGCGGCCGAGGACGATCAGGGCAACCTCACGCAGAGGCGGATCGTGGTCCCCTCCGGCCCCGTACGCACGACGAGGTTGGCCAGGCGATTCATGAGCCACAGTCCGCGTCCTCCGAAGTCGAACCGCGGCACGGGATCATCCCGCTCCAGCATGTCGGCGGGAATGCCGGGGCCCGTGTCAGTGACCTCGCACACCAGCGCCCCCGGCTCCCGCCACATGGCGATCCCCCGCGGGGGCGAGCCATATCGGGCGGCGTTGGTGACCGCCTCGTGCACCGCGAGCACGAAGTCCTCCAGGGCCATGCCATCAAGCCCGGCCCCTTGCGCCGACGCCGTGACGAGATGCCTCACCCTGGTGACCGCATCGCGGTCGAATTCCAGGCTGAGCAGGCTGCTCGTCAAGGCTTTCACCGCCCTTCGCTCGCGCCGCTGTCGTCGTTACTCCACTTACCTCCGCTGAGCACCTGACACGTATTTCCGGGTACGGCTTACGCACATCCTTCGCGGGCATGCGGCGGCGGAGCTCGCGACATGAGCGCGTCACCCCAGCTCCGTCATGAACTGCCGCAGCATCCGCTCGGTCTCCGACACCGGTCTCGCCTGCATGCACAGCCGTTCCATGACCTCGAGATAGCGGTCGATGTCTTCCCGCTTCTCCAGATAGATGGCACTGGTGAGCTGTTCGAGATACACGATGTCGGGCAGATCGTCTTCCGCGAAACGCAGGATGCTGAACGGGCCTCCGGCGGCGGCGTGCCCACCGGCGCTGAACGGGATAATTTGGAGCGTTACACGCGGCAGGGTGATGACCTCGAGCAAGTGCTCGATCTGGGCCCGCATCACCTCGGCGCCCCCCACCGGGCGGCGCAGCACGGCCTCGTCGATCACCGCCCACAACAGGGGCGGGTCCGGCCGGACCAGCACCTCCTGACGGTCCATCCGCAGCCGTACGCGACGCTCGACCTCCTCGTCCGGGGCGTCCGGATAGCCGAGCCGTACAACGGCCTCGGCGTACCCGGGGGTTTGCAGCAGCCCGGGGACGAACTGCACCTCATAGCAGCGGATCGCGCTCGCGGCCTGCTCCAGGCCGACGTACGCCTCGAACCAGGAGGGCAGGACGTCGTCGTACTTGTGCCACCAGCCGGGGGCGTTGGCCTGGGCGACGAGCGACAGCAGCGCCTCCCGCTCGCTGTCGTCGGTGACGCCGTACAGGGTGAGGAGGTCGGCGACGTCGCGGCGGCGGAACCCGACCCGCCCGAGTTCCATCCGGCTGATCTTCGAGTGGGAGGCGCGGATGGCGTGACCGGCGTCCTCCAGCCGGATGCGCCTGCTCTCGCGGAGCCGCCGGAGTTGGGTGCCGAGCAGGATGCGCAGGACCGTGGGGCTGCGGCGTGAGTGCGCCGCCAGGTCGAGCGGGTGAGGCTTACCCGCCGTAGGGGCCGCAGGCATATCGGGTCCTTTGCGGTGCACCGACGTTTATGCCACGTTCACGATACCCGTCCCGTCAGCCCGTGCAAGGGGTGAGATCTTTTCCGCAGGAGGTCGTCGAATTCGCCTTCCTTGACAGCGCGGAGGAATGCGGCCATGTCCCGGCGGGGCACGATCAGCGCGGGACCGGACGGGTGCCGGGAGTTGCGCAACGCGACGCGGCCGTCGGGCAGCACGGCGATCTCGACGCAGTTGCCGCTCGGATTGCTGTGCCGGCTCTTGCGCCAGACCTGGTGTCCCAGGTGAGATGAGGGCATTCCGTTGTAGATGGTGGACACGAGCGCCTCGTTTCGGAATTTAACCCCAATCGATGACATTCGTGCGTTTGCACGTGCATCTGTACTTGCACAGGAGCATCAATGGGAGCAGTATGACTTACCGAGTCATCCCGCCACACGGTCGACATCAACCTCATAAGGCTCTCAATGACTGGTTATCGGACAGACCGCGCTTCCCTCGCAGAAGCCGATGGTGTCGCCCGGGATCCCTGGTTGAGCACGCTTGAGCAGGTCTTTCCGGGCGGGATGCGCTGGCCCTGGACCGGTGGCGTGGAGCCGTGCGGAGTTCCCCAGGTGGCGGTGCACGAGTTCCACCGTGAGAGCCTGGCCGCACGTACCGCGCGGCACTTCACCATCGACGTGCTGCACACCTGGCGCATGGACGACGTCTCCGACGACGCGGCGCTGGCGGTCTGCGAACTGGTGACCAACGCGCTGCGTCACGGCCTGCGGCACCCGGCCATCCATCCCCTGCCGGTACGCCTGCTGATGTTCCGTTCGTCCCACGCGCTGCTGTGCATGGTCACCGACCCCAGCAACGACGCGCCGGTGCTGCGCGAGCCCGACTACGTGGCGGAGACCGGACGCGGCCTGCAGGTCGTCGCCGGGGTGAGCCGCATGTGGGGATGGGCACGGCTGCGCCCCGTCGGCAAGGCGGTGTGGGCCGGCTTCACCGCCGACGGCCGCTGATCCCCCGGCCGAACCACCGACCTCCCGGATGCTCCGCGGTCGGCCCGGCCGCCCGACTCGGCGCCATATTGCTCGGCGCCATATAGCTCGGCGCCATCTCGCTCAACGCCGTCTCACTCGGCGCCATCTCATCAAGCGCCGTTCGACCCAGCGCCCTCTGACTCAGACGAGCTGCCTCGCCAGCGTCTCAATCCGATCGCGCCAAGCGTCCAGCGCCGCGGCGGGGTCGGACAGACCGGTCTCCGTGACGACCAGCCGGGCGCCGTGCCCGGTGCCCTGCGACAGTTCCCAGCGCACGTGCCCGCCCCCGGATTCCACGTACGCGGCGAGCCCGGCGGCGGGTTCCCGTACGGCCGTGACGACGCCCGCACCGAGGCCGTCGGGCACCGGGGCGCCGGGGGTGGCCGAGGATGCGCCGGCGACCGCCCAGACCTCCTCGATCGGCCGGGTGAGCTGGCGCTCGAACCACACTCGCCAGCCACCGCCCGCCTGCCCGCCCAGGCGCTCCGCCACACCCTCGGCCAGCCCGAACGCCTCCGCGTACGCTTCGTGGAGATCGGCGAAGTTCCCCTCGGGCCACTCGGCGGGCCGTCCGTCGGCGACCGCCTCAAGCGCGTCGAGGCAGACCTGCCAGCCGGAGGCGTAGCTCGCCGCGGCCGGGCGGTCGTGGAAGACCTGGGTGAAGACGAGCAGGCAGCCGCCCTCGTCGGGCAGCAGCTCGAAGCGCAGGAGGTTGTCGCCCTCGCGCGGCATCTCCCGCACGGCGCGCTGGAGGAAGGCGAACACGCGCGGCGGGTCGAGTTCGGTGATCTCGGCGTCCAGCGTCATGCCGCCGCCGTCGAACGTGATCTTTCCGCCCACCCGCAGGTCCATCTCGGTGACCGTGAACGGGAACCACTGGCCGAGCCGGGCGGGTTCGGTGATCGCCGGCCAGACCTTCTCCGGCGGGTGGGCCAGCCTGCGCTCCATGCGCAGCGACGGCAGCCCGTCGACCATGCCGAGTGTCGCGTTCACGATGTCTCCTCCGGGGATGTCGCGTCCAGGTGGCGTTCCAGCGCGTCGAAGCTCTCCGACCACAGCCGCCGGTACGGCGCGAGCCAGGCGTCGATGTCGGCGAGCGGCTCCGGGCACAGCTCGTACCACCGGCGCTGGGCGTCCGGCCGCACCCGGACGAGCCCGGCCTCCCGCAGCACCTTGAGGTGCTTGGAAGTGCCGGGCTGGGTCAGACCGAGCCGCTCCGCGAGCTCCCCCACCAGATGGGGACGTTCGAGCAGCAGGTCGAGGATCCGCCGCCTGGCGGGCTCGGCGAGTACGTCGAAAGGCGCCGGCATGCCGCCGAATATACCTGCTCAGGCATATAGCTACAAGCGCATATACTCAGCTCGTAAGCTCGTTCAGCTCCTTGAGCGCCGCCTCGTCCGGCCGCCACGCCGCCGCCGCGACGTTGGCCTTGACCTGCTCCGGCCGGGTCGCCCCCGCGATCACCGAGGCGACCGCCGGCTGCGCGAGCAGACCGCCGATCGCGACGTCGAGCAGGGTCACCCCCTGCCGATCGGCGAACTCCCGCAGCCTGTCCACCACCTCGAACCGCGCGTCGGTCAGGTACTGCGGCCGGTCCGCGAGCCGGGTGCCCGCGGGCGGCTCCTCCCCGCGCCGGTACTTGCCGGTGAGCAGGCCGTTGGCCAGCGGGAAGTACGGCAGCAGGCCGATGCCGTGGTGCCGCAGCGCCGGGACGAGCTCCTTCTCCACCCGCCGGTCGAGCAGGCTGTACTCGTTCTGCGCGCTCACGAAGCGCTCGAAGCCGCGGGTGCGGGCGATCCAGTCCGCGTCGGTGACCTGCCACGACGCGAAGTTGGACGAGCCGATGTAGCGGACCTTGCCCTCCCGCACCAGGTCCGTCAGCACCGACAGGGTCTCCTCGATCGGCGTCGCCGGGTCGGGGAAGTGCAGCTGGTAAAGATCGATCCAGTCGGTCTTGAGCCGGCGCAGCGACCGTTCGACCGCCCGGCGGACGTACCGCCGCGAGGCCCGCGCGCCCCAGTCGGGCCCGTTGGCGCCGTTCACGTCCCCGCCGAACTTGGTGGCGATGACGACCTGGTCACGCCGCCCCTTCAGCACCTCGCCGAGGTACGCCTCGGACTCGCCGTAGATGTCGGCGGTGTCGATCAGCGTGACGCCGGCGTCGAGCGCCGCGTCGACCACGGCACGCGTGGCGTCGAGGTCGATCCTGCGGCCGAAGTTGTTGGCGCCGAGGCCGAGAGCCGAGACGACGAGCCCCGAGTCCCCCAGCCGCCGGTAGGTCATTTCGGTCATGCCCCTGCATCCCTTCTCATGAAGCCTCTCCCTGCGGAAGGGCCCCCCTCACCGTATTTCGGTCCCCGAGCGGCGGCGGACACCGGATCATCCGCGAGAGGATGCGGGACATGACCTCCCTTCGGCACAGCGTCCGGGCCATCTTGTTCGACGGCGACGACATCGTCTTGTTCCGGCGCGTACGGCAGGGGCGAGAGCCGTACTGGATCACCCCGGGCGGCGGGGTGGAGCCGGCCGACGCCTCGCCGGAGGCGGCGCTGCGCCGCGAGCTCGACGAGGAGCTGGGGGCGACGGCTGGGCCGGCGCTGCACGTGTTCACCCTCGTCGAGCCCGGCCGCCTGAGCACGGTCTTCGCCTGCCGGCTGGTCTCGCTCGACCTGTCGCGCCGCAGCGGCCCGGAGTTCCTCGAACCGGACATCGGCCTGCACGAGCTGCGGCGCGTGCGCCCGGAGGAGGCGCGCACGCTCAACATGGTCCCGCCCGAGCTGGGGGAGTACATCTCGGCGAACGCCGCGACCCTGCCCGGGCTGCTCGACGCCGCGACGTACGCCCCGGGCCGGTATCGGCCGGTCGTCGACGTGCACCTGGTGCTCACCGACGGAGAGAAGGTGCTGCTCGGCCGCCGCCACGGCACCGGCTACGCCGACGGGGAGTGGCAGATCATGCCGTCCGGGCACCTGGAGGAGGGGGAGACGATAACCGACGCCGCCGCACGGGAGGCCCGAGAGGAGCTCGGCATCGAGGTGGGCGACTGCACGGTGGTCCACGTCATGCATCACCGCAACCCGGGCGGCACCGCTCGCATCGGGATGTTCCTCCTGCCGCGCTCCGTCATCGGCACACCGGTCAACGCCGAGCCGCACAAGTGCGCCGAGCTGGACTGGTTCCCGCTGGACCGGCTGCCCGAGCGCACCGTGCCGTACTCGCGGGCGGGGGTGGCGGCCGTACGGCGGGCCCTCGCCGCCGCCTCCTCCGGCGTGCCCGGCGGGAGCGCCCACGACGTGCCGCACCACGCCCTCGCGGGCGCGGCGTCCGCCCGCGGCGCCGGCCCCGGTCTCGCCGTGACGCCGCCCGAGGCCGCTCTGCTCGCCTCCGGGTCGACGGCCTTCTCCCTGCACGGCTGGGACGTCCCCGGCCCGGCCGATCTGGCGGCCGAGGCGGTGCGCGCCGGGTTCGAAGAGATCACGGTCTGCCTGACCGGCTGGCTCGACGGCGCGGTGCTCGTGCACTCCGACGACGAGACCGACCGCCTGCCCGCCACGGTCGTACGGCCCGGCGAGGCGGTGGAGGCGGCGCTGGCGCGGCTCGCCCCGATAGGGGAGGCGACCTTCGTCGGCGCGGACGACTACGTCTCGGCCACGGGACGCAACGGACGCCGTCTCGCCTTCTCCGCCGCCTTGACCACGGCGCCGGAGGGCATGGTCGCGCTGCCGCCGGGCTCGGTCGGACGCCTGCCGTACGCCGAGGGGGTATTCGTCCGCCGCGCCTCGGGGCTTTTGCCCGGCTTGCCGGGCCGATAGCCTGGTGCGGGGTGTGCCGGGAAGTCTGGTCGGCGACAAGGGGTCCCCATACCCGGGGACCGGAGCGACGACCGGAAGGCAGCCGTGAGCACAGCCGTACGTTCCGGGCAGGTGACATGATGCGTGCCCGCGATCTCGTGATGCCGTTTCCCACCGTGACGCTCGACTCCCCCGTGGCCGAGGCCGCGCGCCTCATGGCCCAGCGCGAGCTGCCCGGGCTGATCGTGCTGGACGAGCGCGGGGCGCCGGTGTCGATCCTGCCGGGCACGCAGGTGCTGCGCCTGGCCGTGCCCCGCTACTGCCAGGACGACCCGGCGCTGGCCCGGGTGATCGACGAGGCGCACGCCGACGCGTTCATCCGCGCCCTGGGCGACCGCACGGTCCGCCAGGCGCTGCCGGAGCGTCCGCGCGAGCTGCCGGTGACCGATCCGGACGCCACGCTCCTCGAGGTCGCAGCGCTGATGGCACGCACCCGCAGTCCCCTGGTCGCCGTGCTCGACGGCGACCGCCTGCTGGGCGCGGTCACGCTCTCCACCCTGCTGAAGCGGCTCACATGACGGTGACCGCATGGGTGGCGGCGATCGTCTTCGTCGCCACGTACGTCCTCATCGCCAGCGAGAAGGTCCACCGGGTCAAGGCCGCCCTGCTCGGTGCCGCGATCATGCTGCTGGTCCACGCGACCGCGGCCGGCTCCGCGTTCTTCTCGCAGGAGTCCGGCGTCGACTGGAACGTCGTCTTCCTGCTGCTCGGCATGATGATCATCGTCGGTGTGCTGCGGCAGACCGGCGTGTTCGAATACCTCGCCATCTGGGCCGCCAAACGGGCCAGGGGACGGCCGTTCCGGCTCATGGTGCTGCTCCTGGTGATCACGGCCGTGGCGTCGGCGCTGCTGGACAACGTCACGACCGTGCTGCTGATCGCACCGGTCACGTTCCTCGTCTGCGAACGCCTCGCCCTGCCGGTCGCGCCGTTCCTGATCGCCGAGGCGATGGCGTCCAACATCGGCGGCACCGCCACCCTGGTCGGCGACCCGCCGAACATCATCATCGCCTCCCGGGGCGGGCTGACCTTCAACGACTTCCTCGTCCACCTCACGCCGCTGGTGATCGTGCTGCTGGCGGTCTTCATCGGACTGTGCCGGCTGCTGTTCCGCACGGCGTTCCGGTACGACCCCGAGCGGGCGGCCGAGGTCATGCAACTGGACGAGCGGGGGGCCATCCAGGACAAGACCATGCTCGTGCAGAGCCTGTCGGTGCTCGGCGTGGTCATCGCGGCGTTCGTGCTGCACCCCGTGCTGCATTACGAGCCGTCGGTCGTGGCGCTGCTCGGCGCGGGGCTGCTCGTGCTGATCTCCAAGATTTCCACCGAGGATGCGCTGCGCGAGGTGGAGTGGCCGACGCTGGTGTTCTTCGCCGGGCTGTTCATCATGGTCGGCGCGCTCGTCGAGACCGGAGTGATCGGCCAGGTGTCGCGGGCGGCGGCGGAGGCGACGGCCGGGCGGCCCGGCGTGGCCGCCATGGTCTTGCTCTGGGCGTCGGCCGGGCTGTCGGCGATCGTGGACAACATCCCCTACGTCGCCACGATGAGCCCGATCGTGGCCGATCTCGCGCAGCACGTGCCCGGCGCCGACCACAACGTGCTGTGGTGGGCGCTCGCGCTCGGCGCCGACCTCGGCGGCAACGCCACCGCCGTGGGCGCCTCCGCGAACGTCGTCATCCTCGGCATCGCCGAGCGCAACGGCGCCCGGATCAGCTTCTGGCAGTTCACCAAGTATGGCCTGGTGGTCACCGCCGTGACCGTGGCCCTGTGCGTGCCGTACCTCTGGCTGCGCTATCTCGTGTAGACCCGCGGACCCCCGGAAAGGGGTCCCGGCTTGACGGGGAAATACCCTAGGGGGGTAGGGTGTTCACGTCCATGAGGCGCGAGTCACAGGAGTGATCGTCATGACCAGCACCTACACCGTCACCGGAATGACCTGCGGGCACTGCGTCAGCTCGGTCAGCGAGGAGGTCGGCGCGGTCCCCGGCGTGTCCGACGTCAAGGTGGACCTCGCCACCGGCCTGCTGACCGTGGAGACCGACGGCAGCGTCGACGACGCGGCCATCGTGGCGGCCGTCCGTGAGGCCGGATACGACGTGGCGGGTGTCTCGTGAACGCCCCCGCCCGGCTCGGCGCGTACGCCGCGGGCCTTGTCGTGATCTTCCTGGCGGCCCTGGGCACGGGGACCGCGCTGGGCGGCTCCGGCACGCCCCCGCGCGCGGAGCCCGCCCCCGCCCACGGCCACTCGGACGACCCCATGAGCGGCCACGGCCACGACCACGGCCACGAGGCCGGGGCGGTGCCGGCGGGTCTGCAGATCTCCCAGGACGGCTACACGCTGGTTCCGCAGACCACGACGCTCACGCCGGGGAAGGCCACCGACTTCCGCTTCACCGTCATCGGCCCGGACGGCGCTCCGGTGACCCGTTATCAGGTGAAGCACGAAAAGAAGCTGCACCTCATCGTGGTCTCCCGGGATCTCGGCGGCTTCTGGCACCTGCACCCGGAGGAGGCGGGCGAAGGGGTCTGGTCGGTCCGGCTCACCCTTCCGGCCGCCGGGGTCTACCGCGCCTACGCCGACTTCACCCCCGAGGGCGGGCCCGACCTGACGCTCGGCGCCGACCTGCACGTCCCCGGCGCGTACGAGCCCCGGCCGCTGCCGCCGGCGAGCCGTACCGCCACCGTGGACGGATACACGGTGACGATGGCGGGCGACCTCGCGCCGGGCCGGGCGAGTACGCTCACGTTCACGGTGAGCAAGGACGGCAAGCCCGTCGGCGACCTCGAACCCTACCTGGGCGCCTACGGCCACCTGGTGGCGATCCGCGCGGGCGACCTGGCCTACCTGCACGTGCACCCGGAGGAGGGCACGCCCGAGGCCGGGGTGACCTTCGCCGCCTCCGCGCCGAGCGGCGGGGACTACCGCCTGTTCCTCGACTTCAAGCACGCGGGGACCGTGCGTACCGCCGCCTTCACAATCCACGTGAACGCGGCGAACAGCGCGAATACCACGCATATGGATGGGCACGACGGCTGACGGCACGACGCGAGAGGAGGAAGCGGTGATGCCGGCGACAACCGGAGACCGGCCGACAGGCGTGGTCGAGCTTTCAATAGGCGGCATGACCTGCGCGTCGTGCGCCAACCGGATCGAGCGCAAGCTCAACAAGCTGGAGGGCGTGACCGCCACCGTCAACTTCGCCACGGAGAAGGCGAAGGTGACCTTCCCCGCGGACCTGGACCCGCAGGCCCTGATCGCGGAGGTGGAGAAGGCCGGATACACGGCCACGCTGCCCGAACCGCCGAAGGACGAAACGCCCGCGGAGCCGGACGACCTCGCCCCCCTGCGCACCCGGCTGATCGTCTCCGTCGTGCTCGCCGTCCCGGTGGTCGCGATGGCGATGATCCCCGCGCTCCAGTTCACGTACTGGCAGTGGCTGTCGCTCACGCTCGCGGCCCCGGTCGTCGTGTACGGCGGCCTGCCGTTCCACCGCGCGACCTGGACCAACCTGCGCCACGGCACGGCCACGATGGACACGCTCGTGTCGCTCGGCACGATCGCGGCGCTGGGCTGGTCGCTGTGGGCGCTGTTCCTGGGCGACGCCGGCATGCCCGGCATGACCCACGGGTTCGATCTGACGATCTCCCGCGGCGACGGCTCGGCGAACATCTATCTGGAGGCCGCCGCCGGAGTCACGGCGTTCATCCTGGCCGGGCGTTACTTCGAGGCCCGCTCGAAGCGGCGCGCCGGTGCGGCGCTGCGGGCCCTGCTCGAACTGGGCGCCAAGGACGTGGCCGTCCTGCGCGACGGCCGCGAGGTACGCATCCCCATCGGCGAGCTGAAGACCGGGGACCGCTTCGTCGTACGGCCCGGGGAGAAGATCGCGACCGACGGCGTGATCGAGGAAGGCTCCTCGGCCGTCGACGCCTCAATGCTCACCGGCGAGTCGGTGCCGGTGGAGGTGCGGCCGGGCGATCCGGTGACCGGCGCGACGGTGAACGCGGGCGGACGGCTGATCGTGCGGGCCACCCGCGTGGGGTCCGACACCCAGCTCGCCCAGATGGCCCGGCTGGTGGAGGAGGCGCAGACCGGCAAGGCGCAGGTGCAGCGCCTGGCCGACCGCATCTCCGGAGTCTTCGTCCCGATCGTCATCGCGCTCTCGGTCGCCACGCTCGGCTACTGGCTCGGCACCGGCGAGGGCGCCGAGGCGGCCTTCACCGCCGCGGTGGCGGTGCTGATCATCGCCTGCCCCTGCGCGCTGGGCCTGGCCACGCCGACCGCGCTGCTGGTCGGCACCGGCCGCGGCGCCCAGCTCGGCATCCTGATCAAGGGCCCGGAGGTGCTGGAGTCGACCCGTACGATCGACACCATCGTGCTCGACAAGACCGGCACGGTCACCGAGGGGCGGATGACCCTGGTCGGCGTCCACGTCGCCGAGGGGGTTGCCGAGGAGGAGGCGCTGCGCCTGGCCGGTGCCCTGGAGCACGCCTCCGAGCATCCGATCGCGCAGGCGATCGCCCGGGGCGCCGCCGAGCGGGTGGGCGACCTGCCGTCGCCGGAGGACTTCGCGAACGTCGAGGGCCTCGGCGTCCAGGGCGTCGTCGAGGGCCACGCGGTGCTGGTGGGACGGCCCGCGCTGCTGGCCGAGTGGTCCCAGCACCTGCCCGCCGGCCTCACCCGGGCGCTGGAGGACGCGCAGGCCGCCGGCCGTACGGCGGTGACGGTCGGCTGGGACGGGCAGGCCCGCGCGGTGCTGGTGGTGGCCGACGCGGTCAAGCCCACCAGTGCCGAGGCGATCCGCGAGCTGCGCGCGCTCGGGCTGACCCCGGTGCTGCTGACCGGCGACAACGAGGCGGTCGCGCGTACGGTCGCGGCGCAGGTGGGCATCGACGAGGTGATCGCCGAGGTGCTGCCCACCGACAAGGTCGATGTGATCAAGAGGCTGCAGGCCGAGGGCAAGACGGTCGCGATGGTCGGCGACGGGGTCAACGACGCCGCCGCGCTCGCCCAGGCCGACCTGGGCCTGGCCATGGGCACGGGCACCGACGTGGCCATCGAGGCCGCCGATCTGACCCTGGTCAGGGGTGACCTGCGGGTGGCCGCCGACGCGATCCGGCTGTCGCGGCGCACGCTGCGCACGATCAAGGGCAATCTGTTCTGGGCCTTCGCCTACAACGTCGCGGCCCTGCCGCTGGCCGCCGCCGGGCTGCTCAACCCGATGATCGCCGGAGCGGCGATGGCGTTCTCCAGCGTCTTCGTCGTCGGCAACAGCCTCCGGCTCCGCCGCTTCCGCTGAGGCGTCTCCCGGCCGGGTCGTCCGATGGACGGCCCGGCCGCGGCTTTCCGGACCCGGTCGTCACCGGCGCAGGCGGTCGCCGATCTCCTCGTTCACCTGCCGCAGGACCGGCGCGATCTGCGGACGCTCCGTCATGGCGTCCTCCAGGCGGGCACGCCAGGCGGCGACCTCGGCGGACAGCGCGTCCTCATGCGCCCGGCCGGCCCGTCCCTCCTCGTCCTGGTGCAGGCAGCGCAGCCGGGTGCGGGTCAGATCGGTCTCGTACGTCCGCCCGAGCCGGCGGCCGAGCGTCTCGCCGAGCCACCAGTACACGTCGTCCGTCGCGGCCGCGACGAACAGCCTCGCGCTCTCCCACGCGACGCGTTCCCTGTGGATGACAGCCACGAAATCGACGGTACGTCCGGCTGTCACCGGCGGGCAATGACCTCTTCCATTCCGGTTCTTGACGCATCGCCGAAAGCGCCCTGAGTTTGTCACGACCATCAATCGGATACGAAGAGTGACGATCAAACACGCATAGTGACATCTGAGATGAGGAATCTTCATGCGCCGCCCTATCCGCCTTATGTCCCTGGCCGCCCTGACGTGTGCGGGACTGCTCGCCACCGCCCCCGCGTACGCCGGATGCGGCGGTGACGCGCCGAAGGCCGTCGCCAAGCCCGCGGCCGCCCTCGGCGTCGACGCCGGCCTCGGCCTGGGCCTGGGCCTGGGACTCAACCTCGCCGTCGGCCTCAACCTCGACCTGAACGCGCAGGTGGGCCTCGGCACCGGCAGGGGCACGGGCACCGTGAGCTGCGCCCCCATCAGGTACTACTGCGGCTGACGGGGGAGAGCCCGCGTGGGCCCGCCCCCCCCCCGG